>JAICUE010000461.1 GCA_025936015.1 Gemmatimonadaceae bacterium | reverse complement strand
GAAGGGTGGCCGCGTGCTCATCCAGACGCGGCTCCCCGTCCATCACGCGGTACGCTGCGCGGTCACGCACGACTATCACGCGTTCGTGAAGGAGGAGCTCGCCGGACGGCTCGAGCCGCTCTATCCGCCTAACGTTCGCGTCGCGAACATCATCCTCAGCGGGATCACCGAGCGCGCCACCGCCGACCTCGCCGACAGGGCGATCGAGTGGTTCAAGGCGATCATGCAGGAGCACCCCGTCCGCGTGACGCTGCTCGGACCCGCGCCCTGCCCGGTCGACCGGATCAAGAACCGCTGGCGCTGGCATCTCGTGCTCAAATCCGCGCACGCGAGCGACATGACGCGCATTCTCCGGTACTTCGCCGAGCGATTCGAGGTGCCCGACAGCGCGCAGCTGCGGGTAGCGATCGATCGCGATCCCGTGTCGCTGCTTTGAACACGACATGACCTGGGTCTGGTTCGCGCTGCTCAGTGCCGGGGGCTCGGCCGGCACGAGCCTCCTGCTCAAGCGCACGGTCGCGCGCGGCGACGTCTTCGTCTCGACCGCGGGGTTCCGCGCGATTTCGGGAGTCTTCATCGCGGTCATCGTCGCGGTACTCGGTGCCTGGACGCATCCCACCCCGGCTTTTTGGCGAACCCTTGCTCTGCTGATGGTCCCCGAGATCGGCGGGATGGTCAGCATGGCGCTCGCGCTCCGCGAAGGCGAGGTCTCGCGCGTGCAGCCGATCATGGGCATGCTGCCGATCTTCGTGACCATCAACGGCGCGCTCTTCATGCACGAGATCCCGACGGTGCTGGCCGCCTTCGGAATCGTCCTCGTGGCCGTCGGGATCTACGTTGTCGGCTTGCGTCGTGGCGCGTCTCCACTCGAGCCGTTGCGCTCACTCGGTCGCGACAGGGGAAGCTGGTACGCGGTGATGTCGGCGGTGTTCTGGAGCGTGACGCCATTTCTGCACAAGATCGGAACGGCGACGGTCGGGCCGGTCATGTGGGCGATGAGCGTCTCCCTCGCGTCGGGGCTGGTGCTCGCCGCGGTCCTTCCGTTCCGGCGGCGAATCGTCGGCGTTGCGTTCGACCCGCATCCGGGTTGGAAGACGCTTGTCGTCGCGACGGCCATCCCTTTTACCGTGCAGGCGGTCGCGTTGCAATTCGCCCTGCAGCGCGCGCAGGGCGGCTACGTCATGGCGATCAGCTCGACGAGCACCCTGTTCGCGACAGGCCTCGCGGTGTTGCTCTATCACGAAGCAGATGGACTGACGCGAATCCCCGGCGCGGTTCTCGTCACTGCCGGCGCGGCCCTGATCGCGCTCGGAGCCTGAGCGCGGGCTCTCACCCGTAGCGCTCCTCTCGCTGGATCGTCTCCTTCATACCGCCGCGTGCCCGCCGGCGTGGAGGCCGAACCCGCTGAATCCCCCGGCATTGATGCGTTTCAGTGACAGCATGGCACCCGCCGCGGCCGACCGGCGTCGAGCCGCACTCGCTGCGATTCTCCTCTGCGCCCTCCCCGCCGTCGCCGGAGCCCAGCGACTTCAGTTCCGCCAGCTCACCGCGGACGATGGACTCTCCGGCTCGTGGGTCACCGCGATCCTGCAGGACAGTCGCGGATTCATGTGGCTCGGCACCACGAAGGGGCTCGATCGTTATGACGGCTACAGCGTCGTCGCCTACAGGCACCGCGATGGCGATTCGACGACGATCGCCGAGAACCGCGCCGAGGTGCTGTACGAGGATCCCCGGCACACGCTCTGGGTCGGCACCAATCGCGGGTTGAGTGAATACGACGCGCGAGCGGACAGGTTCATCAATCACACGATCGGCGCGGCGACCGACGGCATCGGTGTCGCAGCGGTCCTCGCGGCCGGAACCGATTCGCTCTGGCTCGGCACCACGCGCGGACTGTATCGCTACGATCGACGCACCGGAAAGAGCGCCCCATTCACGAACTCGGCGGCATCGCCGCTGATGGGCACCACCATCCACGCGATCTATCGCGATGCTGCGGGGAAGCTGTGGCTGGGGACCGGATCGAAGGGAGTTCAGGAGCTCGACCCGCTCAGCGGGAGCGTGCGCTCGTGGCTGTCCTCGAACGTCGATGATCGGAGCCTGGCGTCGAACGACGTCCGTGGGCTCGTCGATGATCCCGCCGGCGCGATGTGGGTCGCCACGTACGGCGGCGGAATGGGTCGAATCAATCTCGCCGATGGCTCGGTTACGCGCCTCCAGCACCACGACGGCGATGCTCGCACCCTGACGCACAACAGCATCCTCGCGTTCATCTCCGACCGCGCCCACGGCATCTGGATCGGGACCGAGAATGGCGGCGTCGATCACTTCGATACCGGCACCGGAATTTTTTCGCACTACCGCTTCGATCCGAACAACGCGTCGGCGTTGAACAGCAACTCGATCTGGTCGCTGGGACTCGACGCGACGGGAACTCTGTGGGTCGGCACCTTCGCGGGTGGCGTCAACATCGCCCGGCAGAATGGGGACGCGATCCGCCGTTATCGGTCGATTCCCGGCGATCCAGCGAGCCTCAGCTTCAACTCCGTGCTCGCCTTCACCGAGGATCGAGCCGGCGCGATCTGGGTGGCGACCGACGGAGGTGGACTCAACCGCTTCGATCGAGCG
>JAICUE010000072.1 GCA_025936015.1 Gemmatimonadaceae bacterium | reverse complement strand
TCCGCGGCTGCTCGGCGGGGACGTCGGCTACGTCGACCTGACGATCTTCAGCGAGGAGAGCGCGCGCGACCTGAAAGCGGCGATCGACAAGCTGCGGAGCCAGGGGATGCGGACGCTGATCCTCGACCTGCGGGGAAATCCGGGTGGACTGCTCGATCAGGGCGTTCGCGTCTCCGAGCTGTTCCTCGACCCCGGGGAGCGCGTCGTCTCGACGAAGGGACGGACGCCGGACGCGACCGCTGCGTACACCGACGACGCGCCGGAGCCATGGCCCGACATGCCGCTGGTGGTGCTGGTCGATCACGGAAGCGCGAGCGCGTCGGAGATCGTGGCCGGCGCGCTGCAGGACCAGGACCGCGCGGTGATCGTCGGCGTGCACTCATACGGGAAGGGAAGTGCGCAGACGCTGTTCCCGCTCGGCGCTGACGGCGCGCTCAAGCTCACGATCGCCAAGTGGTACACCCCACTTGGCCGGAGCATCGATCGCCCGGCGCCGCCGGACGACGACGAGAGCGAGGATGCGCCGGGCAAGCCGGCGAAGCCGATGACGGTGAAGACACGTTCGGGGCGGACGCTGGTCGGCGGCGGCGGGATCACCCCCGACGTCATCCTCGACGACTCGATCCGGCCGGCCGCCGAGCGCGCATTCGAGCAGGCGTTAGGCAAGAACGTCCCTGGGTTCCGCGATGCGCTGGCGGCGTATGCGCTGTCGCTGAAGGCGCGGGGAACGATCACCGGCCCCGACTTCGCGGTGACCCCGGAAATGCGCGCCGAGCTGTACGACCGAATGACGAAGCGCGGCATCGTCGTCAACCGCGAGATCTATGATGCGGTCGAGCCGCTCGTGACCAGGATCCTCGGCGCGCAGATCGCGCGCTATGCACTGGGACCCGAGGCGGAGTTCGTTCGCGGACTGCGCGACGACCGTGCGGTAGCGGCGTCGCTGCAGCTCCTGAACGGGGCGAAGACCGAGCGCGAGCTGCTGAACCGGGCCGCGACGATGGCGGCGGCGCGGGCGGACACGACGAAGGCGAAGTGACGGGCGCCGGGGTGTTCATCCTCGGCGCGGGTCGCGCGGGGCGCGGGCTATCCCGCGCCCTTCGTGCGTCCGGAGTCGAGGTGGCCGGGCTCCACGGCCGGCGAGCGGAACCGACGCCGGACGCGGTGACAGCGGGCCCGCTCCCGGCAGCGGCTGGTCGCGCCGCGGTGGTGCTCGTCACGGTGCGGGACGGCCAGCTCGACGACGCGTTAGGCGAGCTGGCGGCGGCGCGGCTGGCGGCGGGCGCGGTGGTGCTGCATGCGAGCGGGAGCGCGGAGCCGCGCGGGCTCGAGGCACTCCGCGCGCTCGGGCATCCGTGCGGCACCTTTCATCCGCTGGTGCCGCTGGCCGACCCGGCGCGGGCCGCGTCGCTGCTCCGCGGGGCATGGATCGGAACGGATGGCGATGAGGCGGCGCAGGACGCGGCGGCCACCCTGGCGGCAGCGTTAGGCGCGACGGTGCTGCGCATCCCTCGCGGCGCCAAGGCGCGTTATCACGCGGCGGCGGTGTTCGCCAGCAACTTCCCGACGGTGCTGGCGGCGGTCGCGTCGCAGCTTCTCGTCGACGGCGGCATCGACGCGGGCGACGCGTGGGGCGCCGTCCGCGCGCTGATGCGTGGAGCGGTCGCGAACCTCGACGCCAGCACTCCCTCAGCGGCGCTGACCGGCCCGATCGCGCGCGGCGACACCGAGACGGTGCAGAAGCACCTGACGGCCCTGGAGAACGATCCCCCGGTGCGCGAGCTCTACGTGGCGCTTTCGCTCGTCGCCGTCGAGCTGGCGCGCGCGGGCGGGACGGACGCGGCAGCGTTAGGCGACATCGCCCGGCGGCTCACTCGCTATCGTAGACCTTGACGCCCTTCGGGACCGCGAACCTGAACGCCGACGCGGGGATGGCCGGGTTGAGCTGGATGGTGTCGAAGGTGACCGTACGAACGACGCCGCTGTTCTCGGTGAGCTCGAGCTGCCTGACGATGCCGGTGGCGTCGATCCAGAGCCGGGCTTTCGTGTAGTTGCGCCCCGTGTGCGGCGTGAGCACGACGACATGCGTCGCGCGGTCGTTCACCGTGGCGGCGCCGGCATCACTCACGGCGAATTTGCTGCGCGGCGCGGTGAGCAACTCGGTGCTGACGTCCATCCCCGTTCCCTGGGCGGCGTCGGCATGCGCGCGCATCACCTGTCCCGGTGCGCTCGTCGGCAGATAGATCCAGACGTACTTGCCGTCGGAGACGATCCGATCGCCCGACGGCTGCGTGAAGCGCACCGAGATGCGGCCCGGCCGCTGCACCAGCAGCTCGCCCTTGGCCTGCGACGCATGACCAGTGATCGGGTTGGCGAGCGACTGGTCGAAGGTCGCGCGGAGCGTCCGCACTTTCGCGTACGCGGCGACGGCCCGGTCGAGGGCCGAGTCGGCGGGAGTCTGCGCGGACGCGGATGATGCGGCGAGCGCAAAGGCAACGAGTGCAACGGGAACGATGGTTCGCATGAGTGTGCTACACGCGCGCCGCACTGCGCGTTCCCGGCTGCACCGCGAGCGTCCGCCCGATTGCACCGGCGATCGCCCGAAGCTCGCGAACGAGGCTCGCGAACTGATCGGGGTAGAGCGACTGTCCGCCGTCGGAGAGTGCGCGCTCCGGAGTCGGGTGGACCTCGACCATCACGCCATCGGCACCGGCCGCGATCGCGGCTCGCGCCATCGGCGTGACCTTGTCGCGCAGCCCGGTGCCGTGACTCGGATCGGCGATGATCGGCAGGTGCGAGAGCTTGTGAACGAGCGGAACCGCGGTGAGGTCGAACATGTTGCGGACCGCCGGATCGAAGCTGCGCACGCCGCGTTCGCAGAGAATCACCTGGCTGTTCCCTTCGGCGAGAATGTATTCGGCGCTGAGCAGCAGGTCGTTGATCGTGGCCGCGAGGCCGCGCTTCAGCAGCACCGGCTTGCCGATGCGGCCGACGCTCCGCAGCAGCGAATAATTCTGCATGTTGCGCGCGCCGATCTGGATACAGTCCGCGAACTCGGCGACGAGATGCGCGCCTTCGTCATCCATCGCTTCGGTGACGATCGCGAGCCCGGTTTCCTCGCGGGCGATCGCGAGCAGCTCGAGGCCCTTTCGGCCAAGCCCCTGGAAAGCGTAAGGCGACGAGCGCGGCTTGAATGCGCCGCCGCGCAGCGCGACCGCACCCGCGTCGCGCACGGCGCGCGCGGCGGCGAGGATCTGTTCCTCGGACTCGACGGAGCAGGGCCCGGCGATCACCGGGATCTCGTCGCCGCCGAACGCGACGCCGGGGGCGATGGTCACGATGGTGTTCTCGGGGCGCCACTCCCGCGAGACCTGCTTGTATGGTTGCGAGACGTGGATGACCTGTGCCACGCCCTCGAGCGCCTCGATGCGCGATGAGTCGACGCGGCCGTCGTTGCCGACGAGACCGACGGCGGTGCGCTGCGCGCCGGGCATCGCCCGCGCCTGGTAACCCATTTCCTCGATGGTGCGAACGACGCCATCGACCTGCGCCTGCGTCGCACCGTGCTGCATCACGACCAGCATGAGATTCTCAGAGCTCCGTGTTCCAGCCGTCGTGACAGACGACGACCGGTCCTGCGTGTTGCGCGGCAATCACCGCGGGAATGTCTACGCTCTCGACCGGAGGGTACATGTGCGTCACCGCGAGCAATCGCGGCGTCGCGATCGTCGCGATGCTGCCCACCTGCTCCGGCGTCAGGTGGGTGGGTATCGCCATCGACGCCGGGAGGGAGCACTCGCAAAGGAGTATGTCGCAGTCAGTCGCCCAGCGCGCGAATCCTTCATCGTAGCCGGTGTCGCCGGAGTAGACGATGCGCTGCGCCGCTCCCTCGATCAAATATGCAACGCTCTCCGGCGTGTGGGGCACCGATCGGCTCTCGACCGCGAAATCATCGTCGATCACGACGCGCTCCCCGGGCACCATCTCCCGGATCGCCACCGGAAATCCGTACTCCCGCCAGCGAACGCCGAGCGTCTCGGTCATCCGGTCGATCAATGCCGCGGTGCCGGGTGGTCCGAGTATCTCGAGCGGCGCGCTGCGTGGGGGCAGCGTTCCATAACGCCAGGCGGTCAGCAGCGTCGGGACGTCGAGCACATGGTCAGCGTGAAAGTGCGTCAGCGCGACGTGCGTTATCGTGCGCCAGTCGATGCCAAGGGCCGCGAGACGGAAGCTCACGCCGCTGCCGCAGTCGAGCAGCATCTTCACGCTGCCACTCTCGACCAGATGTCCCGCCTGTACCCGGTCGGCGACCGGGGCCGCGGTTCCGGTGCCGACGGTCGTCAGGCGCACTCAGGGTCCGCGGAAAACGATCTTCTTCGTCTGCCAGGCGTCGTCGACGTGGAGACGAACAAGGTAAACGCCGGGCGGGACGCTGCTGCCATCGCTGCCATTGCCGTCCCAGGTGAAGCGCGGGTCGCAGCCGGTGGCCGTCGGGCTGTTCGCCGAGCGGCCGTAGTAGCCGGCATCGAGCGTCGACGACACGGTTGCTGAAGGCACGATCGTCCGCACCAGCCGCCCGCGCAGATCGTACACCGCGAGCGTCACGCGGTCGGAGCGCTGCGCGAGATCGAACCAGAAGCAGGTGACCTGCGACGTCGTGCTCGGAAACGGATTCGGGAAATTCTGGTAGAGCAGGTTGATCGGCGGGGTCGCGAACGTCGCCTGGGCGCGCACGGGTCGCGCGCCTAACGCGATGGCGGCGACGGCCAGCGCGCCGGCGATCGCGCTGCTCGATCGGTTATGGCGCATCGTCAGGCAGGTGCCCCGGCCGCTTCAGCTTCCACGCGCGGCGCTGACGGCTCCTCGACCGCGCGACCCCGCATCCTGACGCTGACGAGCGATGAGACCCCCGGCTCCTGCATCGTCACGCCATACACGGCATCGGCGGCTTCGGTGCTCGTGCGCGGGTTGTGGGTGATGACGATGAACTGCGTGCGGTTCTTGAACTGGTTGAGCATCCGGACGAATCGGCCGACGTTGGCATCGTCGAGCGGGGCATCCACCTCGTCGAGCAGGCAGAACGGGCTCGGCTTCGTCAGGAAGATCCCGAAGAGCAGCGACAGCGCAACGAGCGCGCGTTCTCCACTGGAAAGGAGGTGGATGCGCTGTGTCTTCTTTCCCCGCGGCGACGCGTGAATCTCGATGTCGCAGTCGAGCGGCAGCTCGGGATTCTCGAGAATCAGGTCGCACTCGCCGCCGCCGAACAGCGACATGAAGATCTCGCGGAAGTGTCCGCGCACCTGCGTGAAGGTCGCGAGGAAGAGCTCGCGGGCGGTGGTGTCGATCTCCTTGATCGCCTGCTGCAGCGATGCGCGCGCCTCGGCGAGGTCGGTGCGCTGCGCCGTGAGGAAATCGAGCCGCCGCTGCGTCTCCTCGTGTTCCTCGATCGCGAGGACGTTCACCGGGCCGAGCTGCTCGAGCTGCCCACGCACGTCCTCGGCCTCGGCGCGGAGCGCGTCGTCATCGAGGTCGGTCGCGACCGCGCCGGCAATCAGCTCTTCGAGCGGCTTTCGCCACTCGGTCTCGAGGCGCTCGCGAATCGCGCCGCGGCGGCCGGAGAGCTCGGTGAAGCGCAGCTCGGCCTGGTGCAATTCCTCACCGAGCCCGCCGACGCGGCGGCGCGCCTCGTCGAGCATCCGCTCGGCGACGCCTAACGCTTCGTCGGCGGCGGTCACTCCCTGTTCGGCCTCGGCGAGTCGCGCCTCGCCGTCGGCGAGCATCGCCTGGCGCGCCTCGAGGTCCATGATCCAGGCGTTCATCTGCTCGGCGAGTGCGCTGTCCGCCTCGGACAGCCCGACGAGCTCCGAATGCAGCGTCTGCATCCGACTCGCCATCGACGACGCTTCGTCGCCGAGCCGGCGCTCGCGATCGGCGGCGACCTGGAGGCGGGCCTGCGCCTGCGCCTGCTCGACTTGCCAGCGGGTACGCAGCTCGCGCGCCTCCTCGAGTCGTGCCTCACCGTCGGTGAGCTGCTCGCGCGCGCTGCCTAACGTCGCCTCGCGCTCGGCAAGCGCCGCGGCGACGACGCTTGCTTCCTCGCCGAGCACGGCGAGGCGCTCACGCAATTCATCGCGCCTGGTCGTCAGGCGGGTCGCGAGCGCTTCCGCATCGGCGAGCTCGCGCTCGGCGCGCTGTCGCGCGCGATCGCGTTCGCCGCGGAACTCCTCGGCGCGCCGTGCTCCCTGCTGCGCGACGGTGAATGCCTCCGCCGCATGTTCGGCCGCGTGCGTCGCGCCGTCGAGCGTTGCACGCGCCTCGTCGGCGGCAACCGACGCGGCCTGTCGCGACGACTCGCTGTGCGCGAGGTCGTCGCGCAGGGTCGAAAGCTCGGCGCGGCGGCGAAGTGGTCCCGGGCCCGCCTGACTGCCGGGCAGCCAGACCGCCCCGCGCGCATCGACGAATGCCGACCCCGCGTCGACCGCGTGAACGTGGCCGAGCAGCGAGCGCACCCAGGCGCGGGCCGGCGAGGCCGCGTCGACGAGGTGGACGAGCGCATCGGGGAATGACTCGTGACCCTGTTCGCTGTCGCTCAGCGCGTCGACCGGGAGGAGCAACAGCGGCCCCGGATTCGTCGCCGTGTGCCACGACCGAATGGCTTCCGTCACGCTCGCATCGCGAACGAGCACCGCGTGCACGGTGTTGCCGAGGAAGCGCTCGACGAGCAGCGCCGAGGCCTGGTCGACGGTGAGGAAATCGGAGAGCGGCCCGAGTACCGCGCCGGCGCCGAACTGCGCCCGCTCCTTGAGGAGCAGCGCGGCCGCGGGCGCGAGTCCGACACGCTCGCGCTCGAGCGTCTCGAGTGCGTTCACCTTGCCCTGGAGCGCGGTATGCGCCTCGTCGGCGCGAAACAGTTCACCGCGTGCCGCGGCGTCACGCTCGCGCGCACCCTGGTGCGCGCGCCGCGCTTCCTCGAGCGAGCTGCGCGTCACCTCGACTGTTTCGCGCGACTGGAGCAACGCTTCGTCGGCGTCGGTCAGCTCGCGGCTCGCGGCGGAGAGCGCATCGCGGAGTGCCTCACGTTCGACGTCGAGTGCCTCGAGCCGTCGGGCGACTTCGCCATGCTCGCGCGCTGTTCCTTCGCCGTCGTGCTCGAGGCGTCGCAGCTGGTCCTGCAGCTCGCGCACCGACCGTTCGGCGGTCGCGACGATCCCGCGCGCGGCGGCGACCATCTCGCGCGCGTCTTCCTCGGTCGCGGCAAACTGCTCGAGGCGGTCGGCCGCGGCGGCACGCTCGGACTCGGCGGCCTCGCGCGCGGCGGTAGCTTCGGCGCGCTCGGCGGCGAGCCTGACACCGTGCGTCTCGGTCTCGCGGCGTTCCTCCTCGGCGCGTTGGCGGCGTGCGCCCGCGTTCCGCTGCCGCTCTTCGGCGACGGCGATCTCGCCACGCAGCTGCAACGTTTGCTGCCGCTGCGTCCCGACGAGACGCGCGAGCTCGCCGCGCTGTCCTTCGGCCGCGGCGCGCGCGCCGTGGAGGATCTCGCGCTCCTGTTCCGCTTCGCGGACGCGGGCTTCGCTCGCGGGCACTACGTCGCGCAGCTCGGCGATGCGCGACTCGAGCTTGCCGAGCTCCTCGTGCCAGGCAGCCATCTCGCGCGCGGCGACGGCGATCTCGAGCTGGAAGCGGCGCTCGTTCAGCTCGGAGTGCCGCTCGGCGCGCTTCCGCTGGCGCGCGAGCGAGCGCACCTGCGTCTGCACTTCGGCGATGAGGTCGTCGAGGCGCTGGAGGTCGACACTCGTTTCCTCGAGCCGGCGCTCGGTGCTGCGGCGGCGGTCGCGATAGAGCCCGACGCCGGCCGCTTCCTCGAACAGCTCGCGCCGTTCATCGGGACGGTCGCTCAGCAGCGCGTCGATCATCTTGCTCTCGATGACGACCCCGGAATCGGCGCCAAGCCCGGTGCCGCGGAGCAGGTCGCCGATGTCGCGAAGGCGACAGGGGGTGCGATTGAGGAAGTACTCGCTGTCGCCGGAGCGGGAGAGCCGCCGGGTGATCACGACCTCGCGGAACGGGATGCCTAACGATCCGTCATCGTTCTCGAAATGCAGGGAGACCTCGGCGAGGTTGACGGCACGCCGCGCCGACGATCCCTGGAAGATGACCTCCTCCATCTTCGCGCCGCGCATCATCCGCGCGCGCTGCTCGCCGAGCACCCAGCGGATCGCGTCGGAGACGTTCGACTTGCCGCAGCCGTTAGGCCCGACGATGGCCGTCACCCCCTGCTCGAAGACGATGTCGGTCGCGTCGGCGAATGACTTGAAGCCATGCAGCTCGAGCTTGGTCAACCTCACTGGAGAGCTCTCCCGAGTCGATACGTCAGCGCGGGCTCGACACCGGCCGCGCGGAGGTAGGTCGTGAACAATGCGGCCTGCTCGGCCGTCTCGAATGCACCGGCGTAGATCGTCGCCGAGCTGTCGGCCTGGAGAAGCGCATAGGCCGGCACGCCGCGGGCGACATAGCCGTCGATGATTCCCGGCACCGACGAGGGCGCGACGTCGCTCTGGAGCCGGTAGGCGAACGGCACGCTGACGATCGCGCCAGCCGCGGGATCGTCGATCACCCTTGTCGCGCGGAGCGCCGCGAGCGCCGAGTCGGCCGCGCCGCGCCCGGTGGCGGCACCGGCAATCACCCGATACCAGAGGGTGCCATCGGCGCCGATCGCGACCACGCCGAATGTCGCGGCGGGAGCGGTCTTCGGCATTTCGTCACGGACCTGCATCAGCGCCCCGGTCGGCGTGCTGAACTTGGCGATCTCGATCGCGTAGGTGGTGGCGATCGCCGAATCAGCGGGATTGCGAATCGGCGGGATGTCGGGCGCGACCGCGGCTGACGCCGAATCGACCGCGCGGGCGGAGGTTGCGCTCGCGACTGTGTCAGTGGCGCTGGAATGAGCGATCGCCGCCGCCGGCTGGCCGCGGTCGTAACCGCGAATGCCTAACGCGACGAGCACGACGGCCGCGGCCGCGAGCGCCGCGGCACTGGCGAGCACGCGGCCGCGCACCCTGCGCGGAGGCGTCGCTTCACGAACGACGGCTGGCGTGCGCGGCGTCTCCGCCAGGCTCGAAGGCGGCGCCTCACGCCGCGCATCTGCGACGCTCGCCAGGACGAGCCCGGGGACCTCGATGCGGCCGACCTGCACCGCACCGTCAGTGAATCCGAGAAGGACCTCGAGCGCGGGAGCGCCGCGCGGCGCGACGAGCACCAGCAGCGCGCCGACCTCGCGAAAGCCGGCGACGAGCCGGCGCCAGCGATCGTTGCGATAGATCTCTTCTTCCGCGACCGGCTCGGTACCGCTCGGGAGGACGAACAGGTTTCCGCTCTCGCCGACAGGCTGCGCGACGCGGTTGAGTGAGACCCCATAGCGGAAGCTGTCCGACAGGCCATGCGGATCATCGGTGTCGACGAGGCGCATCAGGGTCGGCGTATCGCCAGCGAGATCGACGATCACGACACGCCGCGCGGCCGATTGCACCTCGCCGATGCCGAGTGCGACCGCGGCGGCGTCGTCAGGCCAGTTTGCGACGACGACGATGGCGTGTCGCGCGTCGAGCGCCGCGCCAACGCGGCGCCCTTCGCTTACGAGCTTCGCGGCGCCGGGACGTGATTCGTCGACGAGCGTCACTGCGCCTCGTAGATCCAGAAGGGGCGCGCGGC
>JAICUE010000439.1 GCA_025936015.1 Gemmatimonadaceae bacterium | reverse complement strand
GCAGCCGCAGTTCGCTGACTGCTTACGGCTTACCGCTGCCGTTCACTCCGTCCACCCGTTCGACAGCACCGCGCGCTGCCAGTACGAGAGGTCGTACAGCCCGCTGGCCGGCGACGCCAGCACGCGCAGGTTCTGCGGCTCGTCGAAGCCACCGAACGAGTCGCGGAGCGACGCGGTCCCGAACAGGCCCGGGATGTCGATCTTGCCATCAAGGATGTAGCCGGCGCCCGGGGTCGTGTAGACCGCGTACGTCTGCTCGGCAACCGACACGTTGCCCTTCGCGTCCGTGGTCAGCCACGCCATCACCTCGTCCTTGTTCGCCGGATCGAGCGTGTAGCGCTGCGCCGCGACATAGGCGCGAACGAAGCGGATCGCGACATCGGGGTTCGCGTCGAGCCAGCTGCGAAGCGCGACACCGGCGCCGCCCATGAACGGGTCGGCTGCGTCACTGATCTGGCCTAACGTCTGCATCCCGGCCGCCGCCGCCTGGAACTGGAAGCCGGCGTTGAGGATCGTCGCGTCGAAGTTGCCGGCGAGGAGCCCGGCATAGCGCGCCGGCGTACCACTGTTCACCGGCGGCACGATCACCTTGTAATCGACATCCTTCTCCAGGCCGTGCGCGCGCATGATGCCGTAGAGCACGAACGCGAAGCCCGAGTTCTTCGAGTCCACCGCGACGGTCTTCCCGCGCAGCTGCTCGACCGAGGTGAACTCCGGACGCGCGACGAGCGACGCGCCGTTGCCATTGTCGGTGCCGAGGAAGGCGACCGGCTCGAAGGTCCCGCCTAACGGGTTCGACTGGTTGTAGCGGTAGTTGAACACGTTGTCGATCTGCGTCAGGATGACGTCCCACTGGCTGTCACGCAGCCGCTGGAAGATCACCGGCGACGAGGGAGTCTGCTCCTCGGTGATGGTCAGGTTCGCGTCGGTGAAGAAGCCGTGCTTCTGCCCCATCGCGATCACGGGCGACTTGCTGAAGTCGCCGATGCGGATGAGCGCCGGATCCATCGCGATCTCGTTGGCCATCGGCCTGCCGAAGTCCGGCGCTGCCGCTGGGGCGACGCCGTTGTCGGCACACGCACCAACGAGCGCGATGCTGGCCAGCGCGAGTGTAGCCGTCAGATGATTTCTACGCATGATCTCCGATCGTTCAGGTTCTGCTCCGGCCGTGCTGCGCCGCTCGGGATCCTGCGGGCCGGGGGGGAGGTGGCCCGAGCGGGTGACACAGCGCGTGACCCGCCGGCGTCGGCGGCGCGCACAGGCATGACGGCGTGCGTCAGGCCACCGCGAGTGCGGCGCCGTCGCCGGCGACGCGGAAGAACTGGACGAGGCTGTGAAGCGCATCCGCCGGCGCCGCCATCTCCTGCGCGGTCGCGGCAAGATCCTCGGCGGCGAGCGCGTTGCGCTCGGTCACGCCGTCCACCTGCTTCATCGCTTCGTTCACCTCGGCGATTCCCGTCGCCTGGTCGGTGGACGCGGCCGAGACCTGCTGGACGATCTCGGTGGTCTGCTGCGTCGAGTGCAGCAACCCGGCGACGAGTGTCTCCGAGTTGCGCGTGATGTTCTGGCTCTTCCGCGCGAGCGTGCGGATTCCCTCGGCTGCGGCCTGGCTCCGCGAAGCGAGCTCGCGGACTTCCGTCGCGACGACCGAGAAGCCGCGGCCGTGGTCGCCGGCACGCGCGGCTTCGATGAGCGCGTTGAGCGAGAGGACGTTCGTCTCGTTCGCGATCTCGTCCATGATCGTGATCCGCTCGAGGATGTCGCGCATCATCGCGACCGTCTGCCGCATCGCTTCGCCGCTCTCGGCGATCGAGCGGGCGCCGGTGTCGGTGATGCGCTTCATCTCCTGGCCATTCTCGGCGGTGCGCGAGATGAGGGTGTTCATCCGCTCGAGGTGGGCGATCGTCGTCTGGATCGCCGCCGACTCGTCGCGCGTGCCGCCGGAGAGGAGCTGCGCCGAGCCGGCGACCTGGGCCGCGGCGGCGCTGATCGCCTCGGCGCCGGAGCGCAGCGCGGTGGTGACCTCGGTGAGGCGCGCGGTCATCGCGACGAAGGCGCGGCCGAAGTTGTCCGCGTCAGAGCGCGGCGCGACCGCGACCCCGACGTTTCCTTCGCTGATGTTGGTCGCGACGGCGGCCATCTCGCGGAGGTAGCCGGTCATGCTGCCTAACGCGCGGCCGATCGCATCGTCGGCGCCGCGCGGCTCGATCCGGACGTCGAGGTCGCCCTGGGCGACGCGCTCGGAGACGCTCACCATCTGGCGGAGCGAATCCACCATCTCGGCGAACGCGAGGCCGAAGGCGTCGCGGTCCGAGCGCGGGGTCACCGTCGCGGTGACGTTGCCGCGCCCGATCGCCGCCGCGGTGCCGGCCATCTCGCGAAGGTAGCCGACCATCCGCGCCATCGACTGCATCAGCCGCCCGATCTCGTCCGATGACTGCGCCTCGATCACGACCGAGACGTCGCCCTCGGCGAGGCGGTTGGCGACCTGCACCGCCTGCGCCATCGGTCCGGTCAGCGACGCGACCGCGTACCAGGCGAGCGCGCCTAACGCCATGATCGCGGCGACGGTGATGAGGATGACGATGTTGCGCGTGTCGGTCTGCTGGCTGGCCGCCGCGGCGAACGCCTCGTCGATGCTGGCGACGTCACGCTTGGTGCCGTTCTCGAGCGCGGCGTTGATCGCCGTGTATTCCTCGTACATCTTGCCCTGCGACTGGGCGATCTGCTCGCCCATCTCGCCGGCGATCATTCCCTCGGTGGTCTTCCGGGCGAGGAGGTAGTACTGCGTGAATGCGCCGTTGATGCTGTCGAGCGTGGCCGCGTTGGCGACCGGGTT
>JAICUE010000547.1 GCA_025936015.1 Gemmatimonadaceae bacterium | reverse complement strand
CTCGGCACCTCGACCCAGATCAGGATCCCCAGCTCATCGGCGAGATTGTAGATCCGTGGGTCGATGCCGGTGATGTGCACGCGAACGAGGTTGCAGCCGAGCTTCTGCATCGCGATGAGATGACTGCGCATCTCCTCGTAGCTCGCACCCGCCGGCTGATAGAGGATCCCGTCGAGATAGATCGATTCGTTGTTGAGGTACACGCAGCACCCGCGCGCCTCGATCTTCCGCAGGCCGAAGTGCGTCTGCACCTGCGCCGACCCGCCGTCGCTGTCGATCAACTCGGCGATCAACAGATAGAGATTCGGATCGGCGGGCGACCAGAGCTTCGCGCCGGGAATCTCCATCGGCAGGCGTTGCTGCTTCTGTCCCGCCTCGAGCGTCAGGCGGAAGTCAGACGTCGCCAGCGGAGTCGAGTTCTCGCTGTGCCGCTCGAAGACGCTGAGCCTGACGGTGTACTCGCCGGGGTCGTGGATGCGCGTCGTCACATTGAATCGCGCGAAGCGGTCCTCGACGGTGGCGACCGCACCGATACGTGAGCGGAGGCGATTCCGCTCGACGACCTCGAGCCAGATGCTGCGCGCGGCGCCGGTGTAGGTGTGATACCAGATCCCGCCGCGCTTGTAGATGTGCGATTCCTGCTTCCCGCGCGGGATGTCGGCGTCGAGCGAATCCTCGATCCGCACCGTCAGGCGGTTGACCGGCTTGAGATGCGCTTCCGGCAGTTCGTACGAGAACGAGGTGAACTCGCCGTAATGGATGTCCTGCTCGTCGATCGTGCGAAGCGGAAAGCCGTTCAGCCAGACGCGCGTCTCGTAGCCGCAGGCGCCGAAGGTAATCTGCAGCATCGAGCGCGCGGGAATCGCTGACGCGTCGGGCAGGGCGAAATCGCGCTCGTACCAGGCGACGACCTTGTCCTGCGTCGCGGTCGCGGAGACTTCCTTCTCGTTCTGCTCCTTCTGCTCGGCCTTTGCCGACGCCATGTGCGCTTCGACCGAGCCGGGCCAGGTGGCGACGTCGTGATACTCGTGCTGGATCGCCCACCCATCGCGGAGCCCGCGGTCGTCGAGGTCGAGCGCGAATCGCCACTCGCCATCGAGCAGCTCGTAGAAGTTGCGGCGTGTGACCGCGCGGGGCAGGGGATTATCGGCGGGTGGCGCGTAGGGCGCGTGTTCCTCGACAATCTGCGCCGAGGAGAAGTTGACGGCGGGCTCGGTCATGCGAGGCCCCCATGCGAGAGGCACGCCAGCGCGGGGAAGGGAGTACCCGACAATGCGCGCCCGCGCTACGGGTGGATCACTTCATGGCGCTCCAGCATGCCGACGAACTGCTCGATTTTCTTCGCGCGTGTCTCGGCTCTCTTTACCGTCTGGATCCTGAAGAGGATGGCGTACCGGTTCGCGCTGTCGAGCGTGGCGAAAAATTCCTTCGCTGTCGGGTTCGCGTCGAGCGCGCGCTGAAGGTCCTCGGGGACTCCTGCGGTTCGATGCGAGTCGTACGCGGCGTCCCATTGCCCGTTCGTCCTCGCACGCTCCACGGCCGCAAGACCGGCTGACTGCATGCGACCGCTTTCGATAAGACGCTGCACCTTCTCGCGGTTGAGCTTCGACCATACGCTCCGCTTGCCGCGTGGCGTGAACTTCTGGAGCCACGTCGCGTCGTCGAACGCCTTCTTCTGCCCGTCGATCCAGCCGTAACAGAGCGCGGTGTCGAGCGCCTGGGCGTACGACACCGATTTCACGTT
>JAICUE010000133.1 GCA_025936015.1 Gemmatimonadaceae bacterium | reverse complement strand
TGAGCGTCAACATCCGGACGACGTCGGGACCGGCGCTGGAGAAGCCGGGCGATCTCGTCGGGACGCTGACCAACATGCGCGAGGGGGACATCCTCTTCATCGACGAGATCCATCGCCTGCGTCCCATCATAGAAGAGTTCCTCTATCCGGCGATGGAGGACTACAAGATCGACATCCGGCTGAGCGAGGGACCCAAGGCGCAGACGATCACGATGCCGATCGAGAAGTTCACCCTGATCGGCGCGACGACGCGTTATGGCATGCTCACCGCGCCGATGCGCGCGCGGTTCGGAATCGTCGAGCGGCTCAACTACTATCCCGTCGACGCGCTCGAGGAGATCGTGAAGCGCTCGGCGGAGGTCGTCGGCGTCACGATCGACGACGGCGGGGCGCACGAGATCGCCCGGCGCTCGCGCGGGACGCCACGCGTGACGAACCGGCTGCTCCGCCGCATCCGCGATTATGCGCAGGTGCGGGCGAACGGCGTCATAACGCTCGACGTCGCGCAGCAGGCGCTCGCGATGCTCGACGTCGACGAGTTCGGGCTCGACGACATGGACGCGCGCATCCTCAAGACCATCATCGAGAAGTTCGACGGCGGCCCCGTCGGCGTCACAACCATCGCCGCGGCGACGGGCGAGGACGCGAGCACGATCGAGGAAGTGTACGAGCCCTTCCTCGTGCAGAACGGCTTCCTCCAGCGCACTCCACGCGGGCGGATGGCGACGGCGCAGGCGTACCGGCACTTCGGGTACACGCCGCCGGCGCAGCATCCGCAGCAGACGCTGTTCTGAGCGGCGGCCGTTGCGGCTGTAAGCGATAAGCGGTAAGCAGGCAGCGAACGGCGGCAGCGCATGGCGTTGCCGCGCCGTCCTTTCACGTCGCCCGATACGCCGTGTAAAAGAGCAACACGCGATATGCGATGACGAAAAATCCCATCGCGAACAGGAGCACGAGCGCCTTCGCGGTCGCCGCGATCCAGCCGTCGCCACGCTACCGCGCAGGCTCCCGGGTGGCAAGCATGCCACCGATTGCCCGGGTAGATTCCGCGGATGGCTGACACCACTCGCACCCGCATCAAGATCTGCTGCATGGCGAGCATCGCCGAGGCGGCACTCGCGCTCGACGCCGGCGCTGACGCGTTAGGCTTCGTGATGCGGATGCCGAGCGGGCCGGGGCCGATCGCCGAGTCGCTTGCCCGCGAGATCATCGCGACCGTGCCACGCGACGTGCCGACCTTCATGCTGACGAGCGAGATCGAGGCCGATGCGATCCTCGCGCAGCTCGAGGCTACCGGCGCGAACACGGTGCAGATCGTCGACTACGTCACGCCGGTGACGCGCCAGCGGCTCCGCGATGCGATGCCCGAGCTGCGCATCGTCCAGGTCGTCCATGTGACCGGCCCCGAATCGGTGGACGAAGCGCGGATGGCTGCCGCGACCAGCGACATGATCCTCCTCGACTCCGGGAACCCGACCGCGAAGATCAAGGAGCTTGGCGGAACGGGACGGGTCCACGACTGGACGGTGAGCAAATCCATCCGCGAGGCGATCGACGTCCCGCTCTGGCTCGCCGGCGGGCTGCGACCGGACAACGTGCGCGAGGCAGTCGTCGCCGTCAGGCCTTACGGTGTCGACGTGTGCAGCGGGCTGCGGACCGAGGGCGCGCTCGATCGCGAGAAGGTGCGTGCCTTCGTCGGCGCCGTGCGTGACACCGCATGAGCGATGGACGCGGTTCTCGCACCGCCGACTACGACTTCGCGCTTCCCCCCGAGCTCGTCGCTCAGCATCCCGCAGGACGCCGCGACGAGAGCCGCCTGCTCGTCGTGCACCGCGACACCGGTGCGCTCGAGCACCGGCACTTCCGCGATCTCGTCGAGTACCCCGCGCCCGGAGATGCACTCGTCCTCAACGCGACACGCGTGTTGCGGGCACGGCTCCTCGGCACGCGCGACAAGAGCGGCGGGAAGGCGGAGATCTTCCTCCTCCGGTCGTTAGGCAGCGATCGCTGGGAAGCCATGGTCCATCCCGGCGGGAAGCTCAGGCCGGGCCGCAGGGTGCACATCGCCGACGGCTTCGACGCCGAGATTCTCGAGACCACCGAGCGGCGGACGCGGATCGTCAGGCTCGACAGCGGGGCGCTGAGCTCCGACGAGGCGATCGAGCGGTTCGGGCACGTGCCGCTGCCGCCGTACATGCATCGCGGCGATGAAGCAGTCGACGCCGAGCGTTATCAGACGGTGTATGCGCGCGAGCGCGGCTCGGTCGCCGCACCGACGGCTGGGCTGCACTTCACCCCCGAGCTGCTCGCATCGCTCGAGGCGAAGGGAGTGCGGCGCGCGGAGCTCGTGCTGCACGTCGGTGCGGGAACCTTCAAGCCGGTGGAGGTCGACGATCCCGCCGCGCACGTGATGCACAGCGAGTGGTTCACCATCTCGCCGGAGACGGCGGCAACCATCGCGGCGGTGAAGGCATCGAAGAATGCGGTGTGGGCGGTGGGGACGACGAGCTGCCGTGCGCTGGAGAGCGCCGCGCGCGACGATGGATCGCTCCCTGCAGGCGCGGCGGACACCGACATCTTCATCCGCCCGCCCTACCGCTTCAGGATGGTGGACAGGCTGATCACGAACTTCCATCTTCCGAAATCGACGCTCGTGATGCTCGTCGCCGCATTCGCGGGATACGAGCTGACCATGCGGGCCTACCAGGAGGCGATCGATGCACGGTACAGGTTCTACTCGTACGGCGATGCGATGCTCATCATCTGACGCGTTGCGCTCGCGTCGCATGTCAGGCAGGTTGCCGCTGCTGCTGCTCGCGCTTGCCACACTCGCGAGCGCCGGCTGCAAGTCATCCTCGACCTATTACGTCCCGACCGCCGGCGAGCCGCGGATCAATCAGGACGAGTTCCGCGACGCCTCCGACCAGATCCTCGCCGTCGAGTGCCCGCGGCTGATGGGGACGTCCGACTACGCGACCGGCGAAGCGCGCGCGCGAGTCTACATCGACAAGAGCGGCGCGGTCCAGAAGATCGAGTTCACGCGCCCGAGCAACGACGACCGGATGAACACCGTCTGGGGCGGCCTCGGCGCGCGACTTCAGTTCGATCCGCAGGAGGGCCAGTCGGAAGATCTTCGGGCCGCGATGATCACGATCGGCTATTCGTGCGGAAAGGGCACGGCGCTGACCACCTTCCAGCTCTGATCGGCCAAGCGAACCCGAGCGGCCCGCGTTCTGCATTACCCCTCCTCGAAGCGGTGCCGCATCGGCACCGCGCTGGACCGGCGCTTGGCGCCGAGCATCGAGGAGGAGCGACATGTCGGTGGGAGCGTTTGCGGCTCGCGGGACGGCTCGTGTCACGGTCATCGCATCGGTGGCGATGCTCACGGCCTGTGCCTCGTTCGGTGGAATGGTCAGCAGTCGAAGCAACGTCGTCGGCGGTGTCATCACCGAGGATGAGCTGCGCACCACGATGGATACCGTGGTCCGCAACGCCTGCGAGGAGAATGGCGAAAGCGACGCGGTCACGCGCGGTGTCGTCGCGGTTCGCATCACCCAGGACGCCTTCGACGACGCGATCTCGGCGCGGGTCGTGAAGTCGTCAGGGAATCCGCACATCGACGCGACGGTTGTCGATCTCGCGTCCCTCCTGCCGCCGCGCTTCCGGGACAAGGCGCAACAGGTGTATACTCCGCGCTACGACATGGCCGTCCGCTACACCTGCGTGCGAGACGCGTACGGGATCACCGGGAAGGCGGCCATCTCCCTCTGACCGCCGCACCCGAGTGAGTTGCCCAGTTCATCGACCGCGTTCCACTTCGACGTAGAGATCACCGCCGGCGCCGCGCGCGCCGGCGTTTTCACGACGCCCCATGGCGCCGTCGAATCACCCGCGTTCATGCCGGTCGGGACGCTGGCGACCGTGAAGGCGATCGACCCCGCCGAGCTGCGGACGATGCGGGCGCAGATGATCCTGTCGAACGCGTACCACCTGCACCTCCGGCCCGGGGACGCGCTCATCCGCTCGCTCGGCGGGCTGCACCGGTTCATGGGTTGGGATGGACCGATCCTCACCGACTCGGGTGGGTTTCAGGTGTTCTCGCTGGCGAGCCTCCGCAGCGTCAGCGAGGAAGGCGTCGAGTTCAAGAGCCATCTCGACGGATCGCGCCGGCACTTCACCCCCGAGCTGGTGATGCGCATCGAGCGAAACCTCGGCGCCGATGTGATGATGCAGTTCGATCACGTCATTCCCGGGCAGAGTGACGAGACGACCGCGCGCGACGCGAGCGAGCGAAGCATTCGCTGGCTCGAGCGCTGCCGCGCCGAGTTCGAGAAGCTCGATCGCGACGGCGACGAAGAGGGAAAGCCATACGGCGCGCAGGCACTCTTTCCCGTCGTGCAGGGAGGAATCCATCCGTCGCTCCGCCGCGAGGCGGCGCTGCGCGCCGCCGCGGTCGGTGACTGGGTCGGATTCGGGATCGGCGGGCTGTCGGTGGGCGAAGCGAAGCCCGACATGTACGCGATGCTCGAGACGATGGACGAATCGCTCCCGCGCGACCGGCCGCGCTACCTGATGGGCGTCGGCTTCCCCGAGGATCTCATCGAGGGCGTGCGCCGCGGCGTCGACCTGTTCGACTGCGTCGCGCCGACGCGGATGGGTCGCAACGGGACCGCGTTCACCAGCAATGGCCGCGTCAACGTGAAGCGCGCGGAGTTCCGCGCCGATCCGCGTCCCCTCGACGAGAATTGTGGTTGTCCCCTCTGCAGCCGCTTCTCGCGAGCCTACCTCAGGCACCTCGTGACGAGCGACGAGATCATGGGACTTCGACTCCTCTCGCTGCACAATGTACATTTCCTCGTGACGCTGATGCACGACGCGCGCGCGCAGATCCGCGCCGGAGAGTTCGATCGCTGGAGCCACGAGTGGCTCGAGCGCTACCACGCTGCCAACACTGCTCCCTCCCGGACCCGATGATGTCGTTCACTACAGTTCCCGCCCTGCTCGCGCTGATGCAGCCATCGTCGTCGAATGGCGCGTTCCAGCAGGTGTTCATGTTCGGGATGATCTTCGTGATCTTCTACTTCTTCATGATCCTCCCGCAGCAGAAGCAGCGGAAGGAACACGAGAAGCGGGTCAACGAAGTGAAGCGTGGCGACGAAGTCGTCACCAGCGGCGGCGTCGTGGGCGAAGTGATGCACATTCGGGAAACGATGAAGGACGGCGCATCGGTGAAGACCCCGACGGACCGGATCACGATCAAGAGCGCCGATGCGCGCATCGTGATCGAGCGGTCGAGCATCGCGCGCGTCGTCACCGTCGGCACGGCCGACAAGACCACCTGATCGCGCACGGACGCTCGTGAGCATTCTTCGCATCCACGTCCTCGGCTCACCGGTTCTCCGGCAGGTCACGAAGGAGATCGCGAGCGTGACCGACGAACATCGCCAGTTCATCGACGACCTGTTCGAGACGATGTACGCGGCACACGGGATCGGGCTCGCCGCGCCGCAGGTCGGGCGCACCGAGCGGATCGCGGTAGTCGACGTCGATGACCAGGCGTTCGCGCTGGTGAACCCGGTGATCGTCAGCGACGACAAGACGCTGGCAAAGGGTGAAGAGGGCTGTCTCTCGATTCCCGACGTGTACGGTGACGTCGCGCGTCCGGAGCGCGTGAAGGTGCGCGCACTCGACCGCGATGGAAATCCCTTCGAGATCGAAGCAGAAGGACTGCTCGCGCGCTGTATCCAGCACGAGATCGACCACCTCGACGGCCGGATGTTCATCGACCACCTGAGCGTCCTGCGCCGTAAGGCAGCGCTCGCGAAGTGGGCGACGATCAAGGGAAAGTATCCCGGCTACATCCGCACGCTGAACGCCGACGAAGTCGCCGAGCACCACCACCGCGACGAGGAGCTGTAGGCTGCGCGTCGTTTTCTGGGGGACACCCGAGTTCGCGACGACGCCGCTGCGCGCGCTGATCGGCGAGGGATTCGATGTCGTCGCGGTGGTGACGCAGCCGGACAAGCCGCACGGCCGCTCGCGTTCGAAGGTCGTGCCGTCGCCGGTGAAGGCGATCGCGATCGAGGAAGGGATCCCGGTGCTGCAACCGGAGAAGCCGCGCGGCGACGAGTTCATCGCGGCCCTTCGCGAGCTCGAGCCGGACATTTCCATCGTCGTCGCCTACGGACACCTTATCCCGAAGGCGGTGCTCGACCTGCCGCCGTCAGGCAGCTTCAACGTGCACGCCTCGCTGCTCCCGAAGCTGCGCGGCGCCGCCCCGATCCAGGGCGCGATCCTCGGCGGCTTTCACGAGACGGGCGTGACGATCATGCGGATGGCCCCCGCGCTCGACGCCGGGCCGATCGTCCTCCAGGCAGCGACTCCGATCGCCGAGGACGAAACGGCGGGCGAGCTGCAGCTCCGCCTTTCGGAGCTCGGCGCGCTCGCGCTGATCGAGGCGATGACGCTCATATCGTTAGGCAGGGCGCACGAGGAGCCGCAGGACGACGCACGCGCGACCTACGCCGGCAAGATCGACCGCGACAGCGCGCGCATCGATTGGCGGCAACCTGCGTCGATCATCTCGCGTGCGATCCGGGCGTACGATCCCAAGCCCGGCGCGCACACGTTGCATCGTGGCCAGCCGCTCAAGCTCTTCGGCGCCCGCGTCCTCCCGCACACCAACCACGCGCCGGGAAAGATCGTCGAGATCGACGACACCGGAATGATCGTCGCCTGCGGAGAGGGAGCGGCCCGGGTCACCCACGTGCAGCCATCCGGCAAGCAGCGGATGACGGCGAGGGACTGGGAACGAGGTCGAGGGATCAGGGTGGGGGAGAAGATAGGATAGGCGCCCTGCTCGTCCCTCGTTCCTGGTAAATCCGGAACGAGGAACGAGGAATCTTCCCTCCGCCCGTGTGCCTTTGTAGCATCCGCTTCGTGCCTCTTCGATTTTCGCTTCTCCGCCGTTCCAGCCGCCTCAATGCCGCGGCCGCGGTCGCGGTCGCGCTGCTATCGGCTGTCG
>JAICUE010000189.1 GCA_025936015.1 Gemmatimonadaceae bacterium | reverse complement strand
TTTCCGGGTGCGATCTCACCCATGACCGCCAACCCCACAGGCAGCGATGACCGAACCGGCGGTACCCCGTGCTTCGACCATGCGAATCGCGCTGCCGGACGGCCTGCCTAACGGCGGCGTGCCGCTGCCGGCGCTCGTCACGAGCGGGCAGCCGACAGCGGAGCAGCTTGCGCAGCTCGCGGCGGCGGGGGTCTCGGTCGTGATCGACCTCCGCGCGAAGGCCGAGCCTCGCGGCTTCGACGAGCCCGCCACCGCGGCGCGACTCGGGCTCGAATATCATAACGTTCCCGTCGATGGAGCGTCCGTCGGAGCTCCGGAATTCGATGCGGTCCGCGCGCTCCTTGCCGCCAGCTCGACACGGCCGACGTTGCTCCACTGCAAGAGCGCGAATCGCGTCGGTGCCGTACTCGTTCCCTGGCTCGTGCTCGATGAACGCCGATCGCGCGAGGAGGCAGTGGAGATCGCCCGTCAGGTCGGCCTTCGCAGCGACGAGATGACGCGCGCGGCGCTCGATTACGTGGACGCAGAGCAGCATCGCGGCTGAGCAGGGCCATAACTTTTTCTCCCGGACCTGATGCTCCTCAAGCGGTTCTACGATGACAATCTCGCGCAGGCGAGCTACCTGATCGGGTGCGCGGCAACCGGTGAGGCGATCGTCGTCGACGCGAATCGTGATGCGGAGCAGTACCTGCGTGCGGCGCGTGCCGAGGGGCTGCGCGTCACCCGCGTTACGGAAACGCACATTCACGCCGACTTCGTCTCGGGTACGCGCGAGCTCGCCGAGCAGGCGGGCGCACGCATGTTCCTCTCCGGCGAAGGGGGCGAGGACTGGCGGTACGCCTTTGCGCGCGACTCGAACGCGACTCTCCTGCACGATGGGGACAGCATTCTCGTCGGGAACATCAGGCTGGATGTGCTGCATACGCCGGGGCACACGCCGGAGCACCTCACTTTCCTCGTCACCGACACTCCGGCGACCGATCGTCCCATGGGCGCGATCACCGGCGACTTCATCTTCGCCGGCGACGTTGGCCGGCCGGACCTGCTCGAGCGGGCGGCGAAGGTGGCCGGGACGATGCGCGACGGCGCGCGCGCTCTCTACCGGAGTCTCCAACGTTTCAAGCAGCTGCCCGACTATCTGCAGCTGTGGCCGGGACACGGCGCAGGCTCGGCCTGCGGGAAAGCGTTAGGCGCTGTCCCGTCGACGACGCTTGGCTACGAACGGATCGCCAACTGGGGGCTGAGGGAAACGAGCGAAGAGGCGTTCATCGAGACGGTGCTCGCCGGCCAGCCGGAGCCCCCGCGCTACTTCGCCGAGATGAAGCGCGTCAATCGCGAGGGACCGCGCTTGCTCGGCGACGCTCAGCGCCCGGAGCAGCTCACGGCTGCACGACTCGGGGAGCTCCTCGGGAGCAGAGCACTGCTGGTCGACACGCGCGCCGCGGCGGACTTCGCGGCGGGTCATGCACCAGGAACGATCAACATTCCGCTCAATCGCAGCTTCAGCACCTGGGCCGGGTCGCTGCTGCCTTACGACCGCGCGGTCTACCTCGTCGTCGAGCAATCGTGCGCGCGCTGCGCCGACGACGCGGTGCGGGCGCTCGCGATGATCGGCCTCGACCGGGTTGCCGGTTATTTCACGTCCGACGTGCTGGAGGAACTTGCGCAGCGCGGCGGCGAGGTAGTGACGAGCGCGCGGATCGGCGTCGCCGACCTGGCTGCGCAGCTCGAGCGGGGCGACGTGACCGTGATCGACGTGCGCGCGAATTCCGAATGGGCCACCGGGCACCTGCCAGGCGTCGCCAACATCCCGCTCGGCCAGCTGCCGGATCGCATCGCTGAAATTCCGCACGAGCGCCCGGTCGTGATGCAATGTCAGAGCGGCGCGCGATCAGCCATCGCCGCGAGCGTGCTCCGCGCTCACGGACTGTCCAACGTGATCACGATGACCGGCGGCTTCGCCGATTGGGAGCGAGCCGGCCTTCCGGTGCAGCGCGAGAGCTGAGCGCGCGCGCTCGGGACCGCGGCGCGCCGAGCGGCTCGCGCGCTGCCTAACGCTGACCGAAGTAGATCTCGATCGCCCGAAGCACCATCGCCTCGCAGAGCGCCGCCGCTTCCTTGGCGTCACTCATCCCGCGAGTCGCGCGAAGGAGGAGCCGCTTCACGCGGATGACCACGTGCTCGGGGGGACAGCGGAGCTCGTGCAGGTAGTCGACGTAATCGCGGACGTGCTGGTCGGCCGAGCCGGCGCGGACTGCATCCGGCGTGGCCGTCACGAGTGCGACGACGAGGCTCTTTTCGAGCTGGCGGAGCTTTGCGTCGTCGGGCGGATCCGGTTCGTGCGGATCGGGGCAGGTCTGGGGGGCAGCGGTCGCGGACATCTCGAGCAAACTCGGGGGGACTTCTCAGCCGGCTGACAGTCGTCAGAGGGCCAGGACAAAAATACAACTGTGCAGCAGGACGCGCGATGCGCAACATGCTGCGTTCAGCTGCGCAGCCACATCCTCGCGTCGTCGACCTCCCGGAAGATGCCGGTCACCACCCCGCTCGCCGCGAGATCCACAACGCCGAACTGCGCGCGTTCGTAGGCTTCCTCCGTCGGGGCGATGATCGCGACGCGGTTCCCGTACGATGCGGCGTGATAGGCGAGGAACCCCGTGATGCTGGTGACGTCGCCGAGGGTGCGATTGCGAATCGACTCCGAGGATCGGAGATCGGCGAGAAGTCCGGCCGCTCCCGCTCCGCGCTCGGCGAGCCCGGCGAGGAGTGCCGCACGAATCTCCGCGGGGCCGTACTGGCCAACGAGCCGGAGGGCGAGGATATCGCCTTCGAAGTCGTAGCTGACTGGCATTGCGTCGGGGCAGGGACCGGTCGTGCCGGTCGTGCCGGGAAAAACGCTGGCCGTCATCGGCTGTCGAAAGCGTCGCGTCTATACTACGCTATTTTCGGACCGGCGTCACCACCGAACAGTCACCGGAGGGGTTGTGCGGCTTCGCTGTCTCGCGCTGCTGATCGTTGCCATCGCATCGCCGCTTGGCGCACAGCGCGCCGCACCCGCCGCCGCGCCCGCGCGGAGCGTCTACGTCGACAGCACGGGTGTCATCCGCTGGAAGGACACGAACGAGGAGCTCGCGCTCTTCGGCGCGAACTACACGCTGCCGTCCGCGTCGGATTATCGCGCGGCTGGCTACCTCACCAGCGATCGCAAGAAGCTGATCGACGAGGACATGGCGCAATTCGCCCGGATGGGGTGGACGGCACTCCGCATCTCCTTCTGGGGAGACTGGGAGAACAGCGATCACGCCGGGAACCTGATCGCCAACGACCATCTCGACCTGATGGATTATCTCATCGCTCGCGCCCGCGAGCGCGGGATCTCCATCCTGCTTTCGCCGATCACGACATACGAAAGCACCTGGCCGGATGCGACGCGCGACACCACGCCGCCCGGGTTCGCGAACTTCTACCGGAAGTCGGAGCTCGGCACCAACCCGGCGGCGATCGCCGCGCAGGCGAACTACATCCGGCAGATCCTCCGCCACGTGAATCGCTACACCGGCGTCGCGCTCGAGGATGATCCGTCGGTGATCTTCGTCGAGATGATCAATGAGCCGACGCATCACAGCGCGGACGTCGCCGGATCGGTGTCGTACATCAATGCGCTCGTCGATGCGGTGCACAGCACCCGCTCGAAGGCACTGACCTTTCACAACCTCAGCCAGGATTTCGCGATGGCGGCGCCGATCGCGAAATCGAAGGTCGATGGCGTGACTTTCGGCTGGTATCCGACCGGCCTCAACTCCGGCCACGAGCTGCGCGGTAACTATTTGCGCACCGTCGACTCGTACGACCCGATGCGCGATCCGGTCGTGGCGAAGCTCCCGCGCATCGTCTACGAGTTCGATTCGCCCGACCTGCGCACCGGCTACATGTATCCCGCGATGGTGCGGACGATGCGCGCCGTCGGCGCCCAGTTCGCGTCGATGTTCGCCTACGACATGCTGGCGACCGCCTCGCGCAACCTCGGCTGGCAGACGCATTACCTCAATCTCGTTTACACGCCACGAAAGGCGATGAGCGCCGTCATCGCCGCCGAGGCAATGCGCCGGCTGCCGCGAAACAAATCGTACGGCGGCTATCCGGCGAATACGACGTTCGGCGATTTTCACGTGAGCTACGAGGAGAACTCGAGCGTCCTCGCGGCTGCCGACGCTTACTTGAACGCGGGTGCGACCGACGTCGCCCCTCCGCGGCCCGAACAGTTGACCCGCGTCGCTGGTTACCAGTCGTCGCCTGTGGTGCGCTACGCCGGCGAAGGGATTTATTTCCTCGATCGCGTCCGGGCCGGCGTGTGGCGCCTCGAGCTTTACCCCGACGCGGTGCCGGTGCGCGATCCCTTCGAGCTGCAGCGCGCCGACAAGATCGTGACGCGGGCGATCTCCCGCGCCTGGCCCATGCGCATCGCGCTGCCCGATCTCGGCGCGTCGTTCACCGTGCAGCGAATCGCCGGCGCGACGAAAGCGCCGCCTGTCAGGCGCGCCGCCGACGGACGCTTCATCGTCACCCCTGGCGTCTATCTGCTCGCTCGCGACGGGCCAGTGAATCGGGCAAAGCTCCCCGGGCGCATCGGGATGATCGGCATGACCGAGTACCACGCGCCGCCCCTCGACACGCTCCCACTCACCGTCGAGGTGCGCGCGCCCGACGAGTTCGTGGCCGGGAGGTCGATCGCGATCCGAGCGCGGGTGGTGGACACCGTTGCTCCCGACTCGGTGGTGCTCGCGGTCCGTCGTCGCGACCAGCATTACTTCCGTCGCTACCCGATGCAGTCCGCGGGCGCCTACGATTATGCGGTCTCGGTGCCGGCCGATTCGATCGGGGTCGGCCCCTTCGACTATGCGATCACCGTGGTGAGGGACGGCATCGGAACGACGTTCCCTGAGGACGTGCATCAGCGCGCGTGGGATTGGAATTTCACCGGGGACGATCTCTGGAGCGGCTCGGTCGTCGCGCCGGCCACGCCGCTCACCCTGTTCAGCGCCCGCAATGACGTCGGCCGCCTGGCGTTCTCGCGGATCGGCGATGGCTGGCGCGAAGGGATCTACCGGGTCCTCACATCCGCCGTGGACGGGGAGCCGATCGTCCATTTCGAGCTGCCTCGATTCAACGGCCATGGTCCCGACGACTACACGGCGTCACTCGTGGTGGAAGACCGGATCGCCGCGCGCGGTGCCGACGTTAGGCAGGCAGCGTCGGTCGTCGTGCGCTCGCGGGCGGCCAGAGCCGGCGACGTCGTCCACCTCACGCTGGTCGAGCACGACGGCACGAGCTGGAGCGCCGAGGTCCGGGCGGACAGCGCCTGGGGCGAGCAGGCCATTCCGCTCGCGGCGTTCGTTCCGGCACGCAGCGTAATGCTGCCCGAGGGATTCCCGGGTGAATGGAACTACTGGCTGGCTGCCCCGCCTGATCGGGGCGGCGTCGGCGACCGGATCAGGGTCGACGCGATCGAGCGCGTCCAGTTCTCGCTCCGCCCGTCCGGGACGAGCATTCCCAGCGCGGATATCGAGTGGGTGAAGCTCGATTTTCACTGAGCGAAGCAGTTGTATTGACGCTCCAGAAGCACTGCGTTAGCCTTGCGATCTGCCGGCCGTCCGATCGGATGGCGGCCCCTCCTGAGCGGTGGTCTACGCTTGCTGAACCTCTCCATCACGGTCCTGCTCGGCCTGAGCGTCAGCGCGTGCGCGGGCGGACGAGTGGCTGCCGCCACTCCGCTCGCTGGCG
>JAICUE010000351.1 GCA_025936015.1 Gemmatimonadaceae bacterium | reverse complement strand
GACACGCCTAACGCTACCTGGAAGCGCGGGTCGCTCAGCGTCCCGTTCACGTCGCCGGTGAGCGAGACGATGCCCGTGAACGGGAGGTCGCTCTCGAGCAGCCCGGCGATGTCCTCGACGTGGAAGCGGTCGATCGCGAACTGCAGCGACGCATCGCCCTTCGTCGGCAGCAGGCCGTTGGCGTAGATGCGTCCATCGCTTCCGTTCCGAAGCTCGAGATTCCGCACCTCGATCCCGCGCGCGCCCCAGCGGATCGACGCGGTCTGCGTCCCCCGCCAGACGGTCGTGTCGAAGCGGAGCTGCGTCCGTGCCAGCCGCAGTTCCTTCTCGTCGAGCCGCAACACGTAATCGCCTGCGAGCGAATATTCGCGGACGTGATCCTGCCAGAGCGCGATGTCGAATTCGCCGGTGTTGTTGCTGTACGACAACCGTGTGTCGACGCTGTCCAGCGCGAATCCCTTCACCGACGCCGAGTCGAGCTGGATCCCGACAGCGATCTTCGACTGGGGAGTCCGCGCGTTCGTCCAGGCGATGTCAGCGCGCGCGGCCTCGGCCGTGCTGCCTAACGCGGCGAAGTGCTGGCCGGCCATCCGCGCCCGGACATCGAAGCGCTGCAGGCCACCCGTGATCTTCCCCGCGAGCTGTACTGTCCCCGACACCGAGTCCGCCGGCACCGACGGCGGAAGCGTCGCCTTGACCTTCGGCATCGGCGCACCCGTCACCGCTCGCTCGACTTCGGTCGCCTTTGCCAGCCGCAGCGAATCGTCGCGCGCTCTCGCCAGCGCTCGCGCCACCCGGGCCGGCCTCGGCGCGACGACGCCGGTGTCGTGCGGGAAGAAGCGCGCGAACCGCTGCAGCGAGTCGAGCTGGCCATGCACCACCAGCTCACCGCTGCGCCCCTCCACCAGCCCGAAGGTCCCCGATCCGCTGATCACCGCGCGCGATCCGCTGAGCACCAGCTTCTGCGCGGTCAGCAGCCCGTTCGCGATCCCGACCCGCACCGATGCACTGTCGATCGCCAGGCTGTCGTACTGCGATGCGGCGACGTCGGCGTTCGCGGTCATCGTCATCGTCGCCGGCGAGAAGCCGCGCCCGCGCGCCGACATCTTCGCCGTGATCGACGTTCGCGGCAGCCGCGCCATCACGAGGTTCGCGTTGAACAGGCGCATCGCCGCCGCGAGATCGTAGCCCTTCTCCGTGCTTGCCAGGTCGAGCGATCCTCGGACGTCGAGCTCTCCCCCCTCCGAGAAGCGGAGCGAGGAGTTCACCGCGAGGTTGTGCATCGTTCCCGTCAGCCGGATCGGGCCGGCCGCGACCCCGCGCAGCTCGAGCGACGGGACGAACCGGCCGACCGTGTAGAGCGAGATCGGCCGCGCCCGGACGTTGACGTCCATCCACATCCCGCCGGCGGTCTTCACCGCCGCGTTCCCTGTCAGCCGCGTCCGCGCCCCGTTCTCGATGTGGGTCAGGTCGGCGTCGGCGATCAGCCGCGATGTCGTCGCCCCGTTCAGCGTCGCCGTCCCGACGACGATGCCGCCTAACGGCAGCGTCGGCATCCACGGCTTCACCAGCGCGACCTGGACCGGATCGGCCCTGACGTGGAGCGACCGCGCCTCGACGCCGCCGCCCGGGATCATCCCGACCTCACCGACCGCGGCCACCTCGCTCGTGCCGTCGCTCGCGTCGGCGAAGGTGACGTCGGTGTTCACCTTCATCGCGTGGATCCCGCCGGCCAGCCAGACACGTCCGCCCAACGTGCCGCGCTTCGGCGCGGTGAACGACGGCACCATCTGCTCGATCGTCCGCGTGTCGAGGCTGGCGACCCGGAGGTTCGTGTCGTGGAAGAGCAGCGAGTCGCCGAGCGTGAGGCCGAAGGTGCCGGTCGCGTGCGCGCCGTCGAGGTTGATGTCGGCGTTGGTCGCGACGTAGTCCTGCGACTTGCCCGCCCACGTCATCAGGAAGTCGAGCGAGCCGCCGCCGTTGGCCGGCAGCCGCGGATACAGCCAGCGCAGGTCGCCGGTCGCGACCGGCGCGCCGTGCAGCTTCAACGTCATGTCCGACGAGGCGTACGCATACTTCCCGTCCCCGGCGATGTGCGACCCGGGAAGCTTCGCGTCGACCTTCGTGAACCAGAGCGAGTCGCCCGTGAACTCGAACTTTCCCTTCAGGTCGCGGACCTCGGCGACCGGGGGAAGGAAGGGCGCGGCCACCATCTGCAGCGACGCGACTTCCATCAGCTTCGTCGGCTGCGACGGGTCGGCGAGCCGCACCGTCGGCAGCTTCGCGTTGATCCGGTCGAAGCTCATGATCTTCTGGTAGCCGCCGGGCGCCCGCTCGATCCGGTTCCGCGTCTTGCCGCCTAACGCGAGGGCGATGACGCTGTCCTGCTGGCCGGCCGCGAGCGTCGAGTCGGGATGCCAGGGCGACTTCACCACCATCTTCCCGTCGATCAGCGTCAGGTTGGTGAACGAGATCCAGCTCCCGAAGCCGTGGGTCGTGTCCGCCGGGTTCGACGGCGTGCTCGGGAAGATCCGGCTGAAGTTCCACTTGCCGCCAGGCGGCCGGTCGAGGACCACCACCGGTCGGGTGATCGTCACGTCGTTGAGCGCGACCTTCTTGCCGATCAGCGCGGCCAGCGAGTAGCGCGCCTTCACCGCGTCGGCGACGAGGAAGGGAGCGCCGGTGCTGTCGGTGATCGAGATGTCGTGGATCGTCGTCCCGGTCAGCAGGTTCCCGTCGATCCGCCCGATCGACAGCTTCCCGTGCACGTGCGACTTGAGCGCGTTGAGCGCGATCTGTCGCACCTTCTCGTGACCGTAGCTCGTTCCGGTGAGGACCCAGATGCCGACACCGACGATCGCGATGATCGCGATCACGACGCCGGCGATGATCTTGAGCGCGCGCTGCATCAGAACGCCTGCCCGATGGAAAAGTGGAAAGTGAGACGATCGAAGAACGACGTTGCCGGCTCGTACCAGTAGCGTCTTTCGAGGCGGACGATCTCGCTCCGCCCCTGCGCGTTGACGCGCTCCGTGTACACTGGCAAGCTGTCGCCCTTGACGGGGTTGTAGCCGACGTCGACCCGGATCGGCCCGACCGGCGACTTGTAGCGGATCCCGACCCCCGGGGTGACGGCACCGTTCGCCTTGGCGAGGTCTCCGAGCCGCGACGCGCCGACCAGGCCCCCGTCGACGAATGCCGCGCCGCCGATCTGGCGCCAGATCGGGAAGCGCAGCTCGACGCTCCCCTCGAGCAGCGACGTCCCGCCTAACGGCCGCGGCGTGAAGTCGCGCGCCTGCAGCGCCGAAAAGGCGGTCGGGAACCCGGTCGAGTCACGCGCCGAGACGCTCGGGCCGTTCGGGTCGCACTGCGCGATCGTCGCGTACGACGGGTCGCACCCCACCAGCGTCGCCATCTTGCTCGCCGGGATCGTCAGCGCCCGGGGCCCGAGCTGGTTCTCGCCGTACCCCCGCACCGACTGCGAGCCCCCGGCGTAGAACCGCTTCCGCGGATGCAGCACGTCCCGCGCGTCCTCCACGTCGAGCGCACTGCCGGTGCTGCCTAACGCGCGAACGATCCCCGCCCGCGCGTGCAGCGCGAGCACGCTCGACCGCAGCACCTTCATGTACGTCGCGATGTCCGCCGTTGCCCGGTTGTAGCGGTAGTCGGATGCCGTGAACGCCGACGCGTGCTCCAGCTCGATCTTGCCAAGGATCCCCTTCGT
>JAICUE010000328.1 GCA_025936015.1 Gemmatimonadaceae bacterium | reverse complement strand
GGACGCGAAGAACAACCGCTTCATCGTCCTCGCCTTCGGCACCAACGCGATCCATGCATGGACGCCGGGCAGCAAGACGGTCACGACGATCGCGACCGGCCCCGGCCAGTTCGACGGCGCCGAGATCACCAGCGACGGCCGCATCCTCGTCTCGAGCTGGGCCGACAGCTCGGTCTCTGCGATCAACGGCAACACGATGACCCACGTCGTCACCGGCGTCGAAGCCCCAGCCGACATCGGGCTCGATGCAGCGCGCGGGCTGCTCGCCGTCCCCTTGTTCAACAAGGGCCAGGTCGAGCTGTGGCAGCTGAAGTAGCGGGGTGACAGCGTTCGGGGTCTTCGCGACAGCGGGTGACGGCGGCTCGGGGCGTTGGCGGCTGTCGTTTGTTCGAGGTCGTACAGCTTCAGCTGGGAGGAAAAAGAGTATCAAGAGTTGAAGAGACGTCCTCGTGCAGGGCTTCTACCGGCCGAGCAAAAAGCATGGGGCAAGCGGGGCGAGATCATCTCGCCCCGCGTGCCCCCAATCAGTTCGACCGCGCGCGTAGTGGCCATGAGGTTGGCGGTCTCTTCATACTCTTTTTACTCTTTTTCCTCCCCAGACAAAGCTGTACGCCGTCAGGCCTGACGCACAGCCGCCAGCACACCGAGCCGCTGTCGCCCGCTGTCGCGAAGACCGACGATCGCCGTTCCTCGTGAGACCCCGTCGGAATTGCCTAACGGCGGCGTGAGAGCTGCGTCTTCAGCCAGGCGGCGGCGTCTTCGGTGGCGGTGTTGGGGAGCCAGTGGCCGGCGTCGTACCAGCGGAGTTCCTTCGGCTCGGCGGCGGCTTCGAAGAGGCGCCTGGCCTGCTCGGGGCGGACGGTGCGATCGCGCTTGCCGTGAATCATCAGCAGTGGGCGCCCGTTCAGGCGGCGAACCGCGCCGATGGGGTTCGCGATCGTGCGAATGAGGCGGGTGAATGGAGTTCCCTCGGGGAGGTCGCCGCCCGCGGCGAGCACGAGCGCCTTCACGTGGTCGCTCGCTGCGGCGACCATTACCCCGATGAACGATCCCATCGAGTAACCGGCGAGCGCGAGACGGTGTCCGTCGAGCTCCGCCTCCTCGGCCATCCACTCGAGGGCGGCGCCGCACTCGGCAAGCGCGATGCGCCACTGCGAGACGAGCACGAGAGGATTGCGCACCGCGTCGATCTCCATCGTCCGCTCGCGCTCGCCATGGAGAGGGAGATCGATCGAGAGCGACGCGATGCCCTGCTCGAGCAGTGCGCGGCCGACAGCGTCGGCCATCTGCTCCTTTCGCGAACCGTAGCCATGGAGAAGCAGTGCCGCCGGCGGGCGCGCGACGTCCGCTGGAAGGAGCAGGATCGCCGGGACCATCTGGCCGACGAGCGGAATCTCCATCGTCACGCGCCTCCCGCCACGAATCGCGCGGGTGCTCTTCACCGCGGCGTCGTGTGCGCTGCTGCTACGGGCACGAATGACCATGCAACGCATAGGCGCAAGAAGTGGACGCGATGCCCGAGGCACGCTCGCTGCACTACACCGTGTCATGCCGTCCATCGCCTATGAGCTCGCGCGCTGTCACGTATGCGGTGGTGCGGACACCGATGAAGTCGCCGACGCCGATGAAGTGCGCGCCGAGGTCGAGGCGCTCTGGGCGTTTCACACCCGGCGTGTCGCCGGGGCGACGCCGCCCGAGAAGCTGCTCGACCGTGCCGCGTTCTCCGAGCCGCCCCCGGTGCGCGTCGTCCGCTGTCGCGGATGCGGGCTCGTCTACCGCAATCCGCAGGAGCGCGCCGAGGAGCTCGCCGAGATATATGAAGCGGACGCCGGCGTCGGCGACGATGTGCTGCGCGCGCTGTTCGAGAACCAGCGCCGGTCGTATCGCGCCCAGGCGCGCCGGTTGACGCGGATCGCGGACGCGGCGGGATCGGGGCTCGAGGTCGGGAGCTACGTCGGCGCCTTTCTCGACGCGGCGCGCAGTCGCGGCTGGCGCTTCGAGGGAGTGGACGTCAACCAGGGTGCCTCACGCTTCGCCCGCGCGCAGGGACTGACCGTCACCATTGGCACCATCGACGAGGTCCCGGCGGCACGGCGCTTCGACGCGGTCGCGGTCTGGAACTGCCTCGACCAGCTTCCCGATCCACGCCACGTCATCCAGCGCGCGCGCAGTCTCCTCGCGCGGGGTGGAATCGTCGCCGTCCGCGTGCCTAACGGCGAAGCCTACGCCCGCTGGCGCGACGCCGCCGAGGGTGGACGGACAGCGCCGATCGCCCGCGCGGTGCTCGCGCACAACAACCTGCTGACCTTTCCCTACCGTTATGGCTTCACCCTGCGCTCGCTGCGCCGGCTGCTGCGCGACGCCGGGCTCGGAATCACGCACGTGTATGGCGACACCCTCGTCCCCGTCGCCGACGAGCACACCCGGACATGGGCGCGTGTCGAGGAGCGCGCGGTGAAGGGGATGCTGCGAGCGCTGCGAACACTCCGCCTGACACCGGCGACTGCGCTGCCCTGGCTCGAGGTCTACGCGACGGTGCCGCGCGCGGCGTGAGCTTCAACACGGCGATGAGAGATGAGAGAGGCTCCGATGAAGAGATAAGAGACGAGAGACGAAACGACGATTGCGGTTACCGGCACACCCGCCGTCGCCGTCCCGCTTAGTTGGTTCTCTCGTCTCTCATCTCTCGATCGCGGTATCTCTCATCTCTCATCGCCGTGTTGAAGCTCCTCAGCCCACCGAGACACTGGACAGGCTCTGCACCACCCCGCCGCCGGGGAAGTAGGCGTTCTGGAAGTACTCGCCGACCATGCGCTGGGTGTTGAAGAAGCTGCCGTTCAGCGCGATCGCGTTGCGCGACACCTCGGCCCAGCGGTACGGGAGGCCGTAGTAGAGCGGAAGAATCTCGCGCTCGAGCTTGCGATACAGGTCGAGTGCGTCGTGCGACGGGTCCTGCGGCAGTGCGCGATCCTCGCCGATCGACCACCCCGTGACACCCTCGACGCATCCCTCGATCCACCAGCCGTCGAGGACGCTGAAGCTCGGCACGCCATTCAGCGCGGCCTTCATCCCGCTCGTGCCGCTCGCCTCGAGGGGGCGCATCGGCGTGTTGAGCCAGACGTCGGAGCCGGCGGTGAGGATCCCGCCTAACGCCATGTCGTAGTTCTCGAGGTAGGCGACCTTGAGCGCGTCGCCAAGCTGCGCCTTCGCTTCGTAGATGCGCTGGATCAGCTGCTTGCCGAACTCGTCGCGCGGATGCGCCTTTCCCGCGTAGACGATCTGCAGCGGCCCGACGCGACGTGTCATCTCCCGCAGGCGATCGAGGTCGGTGAAGATGAGGTCCGCGCGCTTGTACGGCGTCGAGCGGCGGGCGAAGCCGATCGTCATCACCTTCGGGTCGAGGCTGATCCCGGTGCGGCGCTGCACTTCACCGAGGAGTATCGCCTTCGCCGCCGCGTGCGTCTCGCGGATCTCCTCGAGCGGAATCTTCACCGCATAACGGAAGTACAGGTTGTTCTGGCGCCAGCGCGGGATGTAGCGGTCGAAGAGCTGCCGGAACGGCTCGGACGTCCACGTCACGCCGTGCACGCCGTTGGTGATCGACTCGATGTCGTACTGCGGAAACATCTCGCGTGAGACTTCCTGATGCCGCATCGCGACCGCGTTGACGAAGCGCGTGAAGCGGAGCGCGAGCAGCGTCATGTTCAGCCACTCGCCGTCGAGGGCGCCGGCGCGCTGGAGCAGCGAGACCTGTCGCTCGCCGAGGATGCGGCGCGCCAGCTCGAGGGGAAACTTGTCGTGCCCAGCCGGCACCGGCGTATGCGTGGTGAACACGCACTGGTGCCTGACGGCGGCGACATCCGCTTCGGAGACGTCGCCATCCCAGCGGCCGTCGCGCTGCCGCTCGAGGAGGGCGAGGGTGAGCAGCGCGGCGTGTCCCTCGTTGATGTGGTGGATCACCTCGCCGTCGATGCCTAACGCGCGAACCATCGCTGCCCCCGCAAT
>JAICUE010000091.1 GCA_025936015.1 Gemmatimonadaceae bacterium | reverse complement strand
TCCATCCGCCCGAGCGAGAGCAGCACCCCGGCGTCGGTGATCGACGCGCCAGTGGTGCTGGTCTGGCCGCCTGCCGCCGTGAGCGGTGTGCGCGACGACGCGCATTCGCGAACCAGCGCGACGACTTCGTCCGCCGTCGCCGGGCGCGCGATCGCGTCAGGCACCATCCGGAGTCCCGACGCGTCCGACGCGAATCCCTCGCGCACCGCGATGTCGCGCTCGAGGGTCGTGCTCACGACTGGACCGTCAGGCGCCAGCGACGCTCGTCGCGCCGAAGCGGACAATCGTCGCGGTGAGCACGTCGGGAAGCTCCATCAATCGCTTCTGGATGTCGGCGCCGACCGCGTTGTCCACCGTGATCGCCGCCAGCGCTTCGCCGCCCTGCGCCAGCCGCGCCTGGTGATACTCGGCGATGTTGACGCCGGCGTCGCCGAGCAGCGTGCCGACGCGACCGATCACGCCCGGGACGTCCTTGTTGGTGAGGACGACGAGCGTGTCGCGCGGAGCGACGTCGACGTGGAAGCCACCGATGCGCGTGAGGCGCCACGCCGAATCGCGCGGCGCGATCCCCGCAACCGCGAGCTCCTGCATCCCGGCGGCGAGCGAGATCTCGACCGAGGATGGATGCGGCAGCGCCGCACTCTCGGTGACGGTGAGCTCGATGCCGCGCGACGCGGCGAGGGAGCGCGCGCTGATCAGGTTGAGCCGCTCCGATTCGAGCACCCCTTCGAGCGCACCGACCGCCGCGGCGGCCGCGAGCACGTCGCCGGTTCCGGCGAGATCGGGGCCGTAGCGCACCGTTAGGCGCTGGACCGCGCGTCCACCCTGGCCGGCGAGTATCGCCCGGCCGACCGCGGCCGCGCGCTGGGCGACCATCAGCGCCGGATGCAGGTCGGTGAATCCGCGCCCGCTCGATTGCGCGACGTTGATCGATCCCGACAGCTCGCCGCTGAGCAGCGCGTCGCGCACAGAGCGGCAGACCTCCACCGCGACGTTGCGCTGCGCCTCGGCGGTGCTCGCGCCGATGTGCGGGCTGAGCATCACGTTGTCGCGATCCTTGAACGGATGATCGCCGGTGAGCGGCTCCTTCACGTACACGTCGAGCACCGCGCCCATCAGCTTCCCCGAGTCGAGCGCCGCGGCGAGCGCGTCGTCGGCGACGATCCCGCCGCGCGCCATGTTGACGACAACCGCGCCGGTCGGGAGCCGGGCGATCTCGCCGCGCCCGATCAGTCCCGTGGTTTCCTCGGTGAGCGGGGTGTGTACCGTCAGCACTTCGGCCTCGGCGAGCAGCGATTCGAGCGTCGGCGCACGGCGGATGCGCAGCGCCTGGAACCGCGTGTCGGGCACGTACGGATCGTAGCCGACCACCGTCATCCCGAACGCGAGCGCGCGAGCGGCGACTTCGCCGCCGATCCGTCCGACGCCGACTATGCCTAACGTGCGGCACTTGAGCTCGGAGCCGAGCAGCTTCGCCCGATCCCAGCGTCCCGCGTGCATCGACGCGTTGGCCTGCGGGAGGTGGCGGAAGAGCGAGATCAGCGTCCCGAAGAACAGCTCGGCGACGGCGATGGTGTTGCCGGCGGGCGCGTTGATGACTGCGACCCCGAGCTCAGTTGCGACATCGAGCGCGATGTTGTCGACGCCGACGCCGGCGCGGCCGACGACCTTGAGCTTCGTCGCCTTGCGCAGGACGTCCTCGGAGATTCGCGTCGCCGACCGGCCGACGATCGCGTCGTAGTCGCCGATGCGGGCGAGCAGCTCGTCCTTCGGCAGCGTCGGCACTTCATCGACGCGAAGGCGTGGTTCGCTGGCGAGGAGCGCGACGCCATCGGCGTCGATGTCGTCGGTGACGAGAACCCGGAAGGTCATGTTGGTCAGCGTCCGTGATTGCGCAGCTCGACGAGGAGGCAGCGGTCCTGCACGACGTCGATCCCCGCCGCCGTCAGGCGCGCGGCGAATGCGTCGTCGCGAATGCCGAGCTGCAGCCAGACGATGCGCGGCTTCTTCGCGAGGATGTCGTCGAGGTGCGCGGCAAGATCCTTCGGGCGCCGAAACATGTTCACCATGTCGACGTCGCCGGGAATCGCGGCGAGCGTGCGGTAGACTTTCTGTCCGAGAATCTCGGTCACCTCGGGATAGTAGACCGGTACAGGCACGATCTCATAGCCGGCTCGCTGCGCGTATTCCGGAACATAATAGGCGGGCTGCATCGTTTCCGCCGTCTTGATCCCGACGACCGCGACGCGCTTCGCCTGCTCGAGCAGCGCGCCGATCTCGTCGTCGTTGTCGATGATGCGTCCTCTCGTGGTTGGTGTGGTCATGTCGTGCTGTGGATGCGAGGATCGCGCCGTCCGGTTAGGTTTCCGGACTAGCGCCGGATCCGGGTCGCGGGACCGGCTGAACTCCAGGGAGATTGCACGCAATGCGGATGCTTGTCCTCGGCGCCGGCCTGCAAGGGTCGGCCTGCGCATATGATCTGTTGCAGAATCCGGACGTCACCGAAGTCCGGCTCGCAGACCTGAAGGTCGATCACCTCGCGCATTTTCTCGCGCCGTATTCGGGCAAGCGCCTGCTGCCGACGCACCTCGACGTGCGCGACGCGGACGCGGTGCGTGCGGTGATGCGCGAGAGCGACGCGGTGATGAGCGCGATCCCGTACTACTTCAACCTCGAGCTGGCGACGCTTGCGGCTGAAGTCGGCGTTCACTTCTGCGATCTCGGTGGAAACACCGAGATCGTCTTCAAGCAGAAGGAGCTCGACGCGAAGGCGAAGGCGAAGAACGTGACGATCATTCCCGACTGCGGGCTCGCGCCGGGAATGGTGAACATCCTCGCCCAGTACGGCATCGACCGTCTCGACGAAGTGAGCGCGGTGCGGATCTTCGTCGGCGGGCTGCCGCAGAAGCCGGAGCCGCCGCTCAACTATCAGATCGTCTATTCCCTCGAGGGCGTGCTCGACTACTACACGACGTTGTCGTGGGTCGTGCGCAATGGGAAGCCGACCCAGGTGAAGGCGCTCTCGGAGCGCGTGCCGGTGCAGTTCCCGAAGCCGGTCGGCGAGCTCGAGGCGTTTCATACCGCCGGCGGACTCTCCACCATGGCGTGGCGCTACGAGGGGAAGATCCCGACGATGGAGTACAAGACGCTCCGCTATCCCGGACACGCGCAGCTGATGGAAGCGGTGCGCGAGATGGGACTGCTCGACCTCGAGCCGGTGGACGTCAAGGGAAGCAAGGTCGTCCCGCGCGATGCCTTCATCGCGACCGTCGGCCCGAAGCTGACGAAGCCGGAAGGGAAGGACCTCGTCGCGCTCCGCGTGACGGTCGAGGGAAAGAAGGGCGGCAAGTCGCAGACGATCGCCTTCGACCTGATCGACCGTTATGACGACAAGCACGGGATCAGCGCGATGATGCGGACGACCGGCTACTCGCTGTCGATCACCGGCCAGATGCAGGCCCGCCGCGAGGTCGGCCCGGCCGGCGTGCACACGCCCGACGAGTGCATGCCGCCGAAGAAGTACATCGACGAGCTGGCGAAACGAGGGATCGAGATCCGGGAGACCATCTCGTAGGGAGAGAGACGGCGGCACTGCACGGCGTTGTTTTTTTACAGGAGGCATGGAGGGCACGGAGGGGTTTTATAAAACCGCTCTGTGCCCTCTGTGCCCTCTGTGCCCTCTGTGCCCTCTGTGCCCTCTGTGCCCTCTGTGCTCTCTGTGCCGTCTGTGGCTCCTGTGGAATTAGCGTCGTGCACGTTTCGCCGGTTGAATGACAGGCGCGCGGTTGCCGCTCCCGCCCTTGTATCGCCGTTCCCCGATTTCCATACTTGATCGTCCGGCAGGATTCCACCATCCATTGCGCCGATCATGAATCACGCTTCTCGTCTCGCTACCGCGACATTCGCCCTCCTCACCGCCTGCGCGAGCGTGCCGCCCAATGTCGTTGCGCAGTCCTCGCCGGCGGCGCCCGCCAATGCGCCGGAAGTGCTCCTCCGCCTCGACGACATCGGGATGAACCACTCGGTGAACATGGCGATCGAGGAGGTGGCCGCGACGAAGATGCCGATCTCGGTATCGGTGCTGTTCGTCTGTCCCTGGTACCAGGAGGCGGTCGAGATCCTGAAGAAGAATCCACAGATCGCCGTCGGCGTGCACCTCGCGCTCAACTCGGAGTGGCGCGGCTACCGGTGGGGTCCGGTGCTCGGCAAGGGCGGCGTGCCCTCGCTCGTGGACAGCGCGGGCTACTTCCGCTCGTCGGGCGAGGGTTTCCTCGCCAGTCACTACGACCTCGGTGAAGTCGAGCGCGAGCTCAGCGCCCAGGTCGAGCGTGCACTCGCATCCGGGCTCAAGATCAGCTACGTCGACGCGCACATGGGGACGGCCTGGGCAACCCCGCAGCTTCGCGAAGTCCTCGAGCGCGTCGCGAAGAAGTACAACCTCGGGATCTCGACGTACTTCGGTGAAGACTATTTCACCCTCTGGGGCGAGCCGGTCACCGCGAAGAAGTCGGTCCTGCTCAACCATCTCGCGAACGCGAAGCGCGATACCGTCAACCTGATCGAGGTCCACGTCGCCGAGCGTACGCCGGAGATGGAAGCGATCTTCGACATGAACGCACCGGAGCAGAACGCGCCGGGCGCCGGTGTCGTCGACCATCGCAACGCCGAGCTCAAGACCGTGCTCTCGCCCGAGCTCGCCGAACTGGTGCGAACGGGCAAGATCCGCCTCGTGACCTACCAGACGATGATGACGAGAATCGGGCCGACTCGACTGAAGGCGCCGAAGCTCGTCATGTAGTCGACGTAATCACGTGCAATAAAAAGAGCCCCGGAAATTCCGGGGCTCTTTTCACTTCGTTCACGATGGTAACCGTCAGGCAGCCTTGGTCGCCGCGACGATCATTCTCGCCAGTCCGTTCTCCGACGTCTTCTCCCAGCTCCAACCGACGGTCACCAGCACCGGCTGCGCGATCGAGTCGGTGGTGCAGGTGAGCTGGATGTCCTTGCCCTTCACCGCTGACTCGCCGGCCGCGCTGTTCGTCGTGCACGTCCATGTCCGGCCTTCGGCGTCCTTCACGGTACGCGTAACCATCATCCCCTCCTGGGGCAGTGTGTGTGTGCTGCTGCTATCTGGACTCGGCGCGTCCGCGATAGGCAACACCTCACGACACAAAACAGACGGCGTTGTGAGGTTACGCATCTCACAACGCCGTCCGCTCACTGCTTGCAGCTTATCGCTTACAGCCTTTTGCCCAGCGTCACTCCCTGACGAAGTTTGCCAGCGTCGCGCCGACCTGGTCGATCGTGCTCTTGGCGCGCCAGCGATCGTTGCCGTTGTAGATGAACGAGAACGCCAGCACCTCGCCGTCGAGCGCGGTCACGTAGCCGGCAAGCGATATCACCGTGTTCGTCGTGCCGGTCTTCGCGTGGAGATTGCCCTGCGCCGGCGTCGCGCGCATGCGATGGCGAAGGAGCTCGCTCTCACCGGCGACCGGCAGCGAAGCGTGGAAGCTCGGGCCCCACGGCGCGTGGTGCGCGTAGCTGAGGAGATGCACCATCGCTCGCGGCGACACGCGATCGAGCACCGACAGGCCGCTGCCGTCCGCGGCGTACACCTCGTTCGAGTCGATGCCGAGCTTGTCGTGCGCGAAGCGGCGAAGGAGTGTATTCCCGTTCTCCGCCGAGCCGACGCCGGTTTCCGAATGGGCGACGTCGCGGAACAGGAGCTCGGCGTAGTGGTTCACGCTCTCGCGATTCATCACCGCGATCAGTCGCGCGAGCGGCGGCGACGGGAAACCGGTGACGCGCTGCGCGTTGGCCGGCGTCGCGCCGAGCCTGACGGCGCCATCGACGGTGATTCCCTGCGCCGCAAGCGCGTCGCGCAGCGCACCAGCGCAGAAGAGCGCCGGATCGTCGACGACGAGCTCGTAGCGGCGCGGCGCCGAGCGCGAGCCGATCCATCCGCGCGCCTCGACGACACCGTCGCCCGCGCGGCGGATCGACAGCGACGAGCCGCGTGATCCCTTCACCGTGCGAACGGTGTTGCCAAGCACGATCCCGCTCGACGACGGCTCGAAGCGCACCGTCGCCGCCCCGCCATTGGCGTCAGGCTCGACGACGACCCAGACCGTGTTCTCGTTGAGCGAGAGCGCCGACACCGGCGCGGCGTAGCTGAGTCCGAGGTAGCGCGACTGCCATCCCTCGGGAATCTTCCGCGGCTCGAAGGCCGTCGCGTCGGCGACGAGATCGCCGTGGACGTGCTTCAGTCCCGTGCCGGCGATGAAGCGCGCCAGCATCTCGACCGGTGCATCAGCGTCGCCGCGGAGGAAGCGGTTGGAGAATCCCGGGTCGCCGTCACCGCGCATGTAGAGGTTGCCCTGCAGCGTCCCGTTGGCGGCGATCGTACCGTCATGGAAGACGTCGGTGCTGAACTGGTGATCGGGGCCGAACCGCTCGAGCGAGAGGGCCGACGTCATCAGCTTCATCGTCGACGCCGGCTGCATCAGGTCGTCGGGATTCCGCGAGAAGAGCGTGTCGCCGCGGGTCAGCGAAACGATGAGCACTCCCCAGTGGCCACTCCGCGCGCCGTCCCCGATCATGACGTTGACGTCGCTCGCGAGGGCGCTCGCGGTGCGCGGCGCCGTGTAGCGCGGGATCGCCGGCTCCGCGGCGGTGCGCCGTGCGGCGCGTCGCCTGGCCGGCCGCCGACGGCGCGGGTGGCCCTTTGCCGTGCTCGGCGAGGCGGTCGCGCTGGTGACGGCGTCAGGCGCGGTGCCCTGCGCCGCGCTCGATGATGGGAGCGCGGTAAAGAGCAGCGCGCCGGCGATCGCACCGACGGCGACGGTCAAGCGGCGGCTGAGACCAGAGGGTCCGAGCCCTGCGAAAAACAGCTTCATATGGCGATAAAAAGGCAACTCATGGGCCAGTGCGGGCATCGCCTGCACCAGCCGCTGTAATTGGTGGGTTAGCCCGCGAACGGCCGGTCTAACCGTCTAACGCGTCACGTCTTCGAGGCTGCGGCCGTGTCGCTCATCACCCACCGGTCTTCGGGGCAGGTGAATCGATACACCACCGACGGCGACAGGGTGCCCTCATGCGCGCCGCCGATGTAGCGGCCGTTGAGCCGGATCGCGATGGCGGTGTCGGCTTCCTGCTGCACGCCATGCCAGTAGACGAGCAGGGTGTTGGCGACGCCATCGTTCAACCGGTCGCGAACCTTCGTCCGTCCGGCGCTGTCCGCCGGGAAGAGCCAGGTAGGACCGCGGTCCTGCAGCGCCGCGACACCGACATCGGGGAGCGCCGAGTCGGTGGTCGCCGCGCTGAGGAAGCGCTGCGGATACGGATTCGCCGACTTGGTGTAGGCGATGATCGCCTTCCACGTCGCGCTGTCTGTGGACTCCCTGCACGCGACGCCATTGCTCGACTTCCTGCCCTCGCCGCCGGAGCAGGCGGCGAGGACCAGCGCGGCCGCGACGATCACGGCGGACACGGCTGGGAACCGGGGGGGCTGGACTGGAGTGTTCATAGTCTGCAAGCTGTTGGAGACGTCCCTGCTTGTCGAGAGCGAATGTCGGCAGCCATGCACTGGTCCACGCTGCCGGACACGCTCCGCAAGCCATCGACGCCCCGTTAGCACGCCACGTCACGCACGTTGGATTCGTCTTCCGGAGGCTCGCATGACCACCAGCGCTCAACCACATCCCGGCACCTCGACCCGCACCCTTCATCACAGCGCGGTGCGAGAGGGAGTGATTGCCGGCGCACTCGGTGCGACGGTCGTCGCGGTCTGGTTTCTCGGCGTCGACGTGATCGCCGGTCATCCACTGCGCACCCCCGAGCTGCTCGGTCGCGCGCTGGTGAGCGTGCTCGGCCCACTCGGCGGCGAGGGTGCGCTCGTCTACATCGCGGCGTATACGGTCTTTCACTACGTCGCGTTCGCGGCGATCGGGACGCTGGCCGCTATCGCGATCCACTGGTCGGAAAACGAACCGACGGTGCTCGCCGGCTTCGCGATCCTCTTCGTGGTAGTGGAGATCGGCTTCTACGGGCTGGTCGGCTTCCTCTCCGAGCCGGGCGTCCTCGGTGGCATCGCCTGGTACCAGGTGCTGATCGGCAACGTGCTCTCGGCTGCGGTCATGGGCGCGTATCTCTGGCACGCGCACCCGCGGCTCGGTCACGACTTCGACCGGGCGCTGAGCGGGGACGTCTGACGGTGGCGCTGCCTAACGGGCGAGAACAAAGCGGGAGAGCAACGGCGTTCTACCACAGAGCGTAAAGCAACGGCGTTTCTGCTACAGAGAGTAAGGCAACAGCATTTTTACCACAGAGAGTAAGGCAACAGCATTTTTACCACAGAGAGTAAAGCAGCAGCATTTTTACCACAGAGGACACAGGGGACACAGAGGACGACCCCGCCGAGACAGGTCGATGCACTGGGGTGAAAAGCTTTGGGGCAAGCGGGGCGAGACCATCTCGCCCCGCTTGCCCCAACCAGCATCGGCCCTGGCGCCGCGACCCAATTGCCAAAGCAGTTCTCTGTGTCCCCTGTGCCCTCTGTGGTAAATGC
>JAICUE010000027.1 GCA_025936015.1 Gemmatimonadaceae bacterium | reverse complement strand
TCTTGTCGGCTCCCGCGCCGGGAAACCGGAGGGCCAGCTCGGCGGCGAGCTTCACGGCCACCCAGCCGCGCCAGGCGGCCTCGTCCATCGGCTGGTTGAAGCGGCGCCGGAAGCGCTCGTTGAGCTGCTCGGCGCCGAACCGTTCGAGTGATGAATGCCAGAGCGCGAGATGGGTGCTGTCGCTCGCGACCGCGCTCCCGTCGCGCGCGTCGAGCGAGAACACGGTGGGCGCCGGGGCGCCGCTGACCGCGGGACAACCCGCGTCGAGCACCGGCGTCGCGGTCGCACCGCTTTGCTGCGCCACCTCCGAGCAAACGACCGAGTCGCCGGCAACGACGTACAAGGATGGACCGCTCGGCGTCCAGCCCGTCGTCCCGCTCCGCGCACTGTCGAACGCGGCACGCGTCACGACGCGCAGCGTCAGCGGCGTGCCGAACAGCGCACCGGTATGCTCGGCTTCCTCGGCGCCGAGTACCGCGCCACGCATCAGCGACCGGTGCGCGCTGCTGTCGTCGAGCACGAGCACGACACGCACGGTATCCGTTCCGGTCGCCGACAGCGGCGCGAGCCCGGGATGCGCGACCAGGATCGCGCTCGCGAGGGCAACGGCGCTGGCAGTGATCATGAGTGTCCCACCCACTGAGTTGGACTGTACGGTACAACTGCGCGTACCGAGATACTCGGACCGTACGGTACAACCGTGCGTCCCGAGATAGATAGACGTCGATAGCACGCGATATGCCGAAGGTGTCCGAGGCGATGGCTTGGCGTTTGCTTCACCAAAAATCGATCGCCATCCACCAACACGAGACACATGCGCGCATCGCGGATCACACTGAGCGACACGCTCCCCGTCCTCGCGTTACTCGCGACGACTGGATGCCTCAAGGAAAAAAGCGACGATCGTCCGGTGACCTCCGCGGTCAGCGCGGCCGCCGCGAGTGCGACAGGACTGCCGACGATCGCCGCCGGCGCGGCCGCCCCGGACGACGGCCAGTGGCTGATGCCACAGAAGGACTACGCGAACTCCCGCTACAGCACTCTCGCGCAGATCACTCCCGACAATGCGAAAGACCTCAAGCTCGCGTTCACCTTCTCGACCGGGGTGCTTCGCGGCCATGAAGCGCCGCCGCTCGTCGTCGGCAGCACGATGTATGTCGTCACGCCCTTCCCGAACTATCTGTACGCGTTGGACCTGACGAAGCCGGGTGCGCCGCTCAAGTGGCGTTATGATCCGCGCGCCGACCAGTCCGCGCAGGGGGTCGCCTGCTGCGACGTCGTCAACCGCGGCGCGGTCTACGATGACGGAAAGATCATCTACAACACGCTCGACGCGCACACCGTCGCCGTCGACGCCAAGGATGGTCACGAAATCTGGAACACCAAGGTCGGCAACATCAATCTCGGCGAGTCCATCACGATGGCGCCGCTGGTCGCGAAGGGAAAAGTCTTCGTCGGCAACAGCGGCGGCGAGTTCGGGGTGCGTGGCTGGCTGACCGCGCTCGACGAAGGAAGCGGCAAGATCGCGTGGCGCGCCTACACCACGGGTCCCGACAGCGAGGTGCTGATCGGCCCGCGCTTCAAGCCGTTCTATCCGCAGGATCACGGCAAGAACCTCGGGATGACGACGTGGCCCGGCGACGCGTGGCGCACGGGCGGCGGTGCAGTGTGGGGCTGGCTCGCCTACGATCCCGAGCTGAACCTCCTTTATTCCGGCACCGGCAACCCCGGTCCATGGAATCCCGCGCAGCGTCCCGGCGACAACAAGTTCACCTCCGGCATCTTCGCGCGGGATCCGGACGACGGGCAGGCGGTCTGGTATTACCAGTGGTCGTTCCACGACATGTTCGACTACGACGGCATCAATGAGCAGACGCTGCTCGACATGCCGATGGGCGGCCAGACGCGGAAGGTCCTCGTCCGCGCCGAGCGGAACGGGTACATCTATATCGTCGATCGTACCACTGGCGAGGTGCTGTCCGCGACTCCGTATGGGTTCGTGAACACGTCGAAGGGCGTCGACCTGAAGACGGGTCGGCTGATCTACGCGACTGACAAGGCGCCGAAGATGGGCGAGGTGGTGCACGACGTCTGCCCCTCGTCGCCGGGAATGAAGGACTGGCAGCCGAGCGCCTATTCGCCGCGCACCGGGTTGCTCTACCTGCCGCATCAGAATCTCTGCATGGATCACGAGTCGGTCGAGGCGAGCTACATCGCCGGCACGCCGTATGTCGGGATGATCTCGAAATTCTTCGCCGGCCCTGGTGGAAATCGCGGCGTCTTCCAGGCGTGGGACATCGTCAACCGGAAGGAGAAGTGGTCGATCAAGGAAGACTTCCCGGTCTGGAGCGGGACGCTCGCGACCGCCGGCGACGTGGTTTTCTACGGGACGATGGACGGCTGGTTCAAGGCGGTCGATGCCCGTAACGGAAACGTGCTCTGGACCTTCAAGGCCGGCTCGGGGATCATCGGCCAGCCGATCACCTACCGCGGTCCTGACGGCAAGCAGTACGTCGCGATCGAGGCCGGCGTCGGCGGCTGGTCGGGTGCGATCGTCGCCGGGAACATCGATCCGCGCGACTCGACGGCAGCGTTAGGCTTCGTCAACGCGATGAAGGACCTGCCGAATGCATCGACGAAGGGTGGGATGCTTTATGTCTTCTCGCTCTGACAGCACGTTAGGCAGGGGTGCCGAGCGGGCGGTGCTCGCTCTTCCGCTCCTCGCCCTCGTGGCGATCGCCGCTGGGGGGCGGCTCTCGGCGCGCGAGCTCCACGCCGCGACGCCAGCGGTCGCGCTCGCGGCGGAGCCGGCGCCCGATCTTGGCGTGCTCCGCTGGGCGATCTCGGCGAAGCCGGGCGAGCGGCTGCTCCGCGTCTGCTCGGATCCGAACAACCTCCCATTCTCGAACCGCGCCGGCGAGGGTCTCGAGAACAAGCTCGCCGAGCTCGTCGCGCACGAGATGCACGCGACGCTGCAGTACACGTGGTGGGCGCAGCGGCGCGGGTTCATCCGGAACACGCTGAAGGCGGGCGATTGCGACGTGGTGATGGGGGTGCCGACCAGCTTCGAGCTCGCGGCGACCACGCGTCCCTACTACCGCTCGACCTACGTCTTCGTCACGCGCGCGAACTCGCCGTTCCGCGTGACGTCGTTCGACGACCCGATCCTGCACAAGCTGCGGATCGGCGTGCAGATCATCGGCGACGATTACGCGAACACCCCGCCCGCGCACGCGCTGACCAATCGCGGGATCGTCGGCAATGTCCGCGGCTACACGGTGTACGGCGACTACAGCCGGCCGAATCCGCCGGCACGCATCGTCGACGCGGTGGCCGACGGCGACATCGACGTCGCGGTGGTCTGGGGCCCGTTAGGCGGCTACTTCGCGCAGCATGAACCGGTCGCCCTGCGGGTGACGCCCGTCTCGCCGCAGATCGAGCTGCCGTACCTGCCATTCGTGTTCGACATCTCGATGGGGGTGCGTCGGGAGGACGTGCAGCTGCGCGACTCGCTGGACGCGATCCTGGCGCGCCGCCGCGCCGGAGTGGACAGCATCCTGAAGTCCTTTGGCGTGCCGCGCGTCGATGCGCCGGCGATGCCTGACGTTTCCTGAGGGAGCGACCGTCGATGCGACCTGTGCCAATCACTCGCGCGCTCACCGTGGTGCTCGCGCTGGCGACGCTGGCGACCGTCGGATGCAAGCGCGAGGAGCGCCGATTCCGCGAAGTCCCGCCTGCCGCCGACGTCACGTCGGACGTGGTGATGAGTACCCTCCAGCCCGGGCCCTCGGTGGTCAGCGTCGCCACCGAGCATCCCTACGACAAGGATGCGTACGCGATCGCGCAGGGGCAGCGCCTCTACGTCCAGATGAACTGCGCCGGCTGTCACGGCCTCGCCGGTGGCGGTTCCATCGGCCCACCGCTGATGGACGCGCAATGGATCTACGGCTCCGATCCGGCGAACATCTTCTCGACGATCATCGAGGGCAGGCCTAACGGTATGCCATCGTGGCGCGGCAAGCTGTCGAACGACCAGGTGTGGCAGCTCGTCGCCTACGTTCGCGACCTGAGCGGCCTGCATCGCAAGGATGTTCGCAGCAGCCGCACCGACGACATGGCCGCCGTACCTGACGATCAGAATCGCAACCGCCAGACGCCGCGCTCGTCGACCAACGCGCCAGCGTCGACGAAACCATGATTCTCCAGGCTCCGCGCTACACCCAGCAGTCGATGGTCGACCCCGCGGGCGTGAAGGCAACGCTCGTCGACCACTTCTGGCACTTCCTGATCATCACGGCGTCGATCGTGACGGCGCTCGTGTTCATCGCGCTGCTCGTCGCGCTGTTCAAGGGGCACCGTCCGGTCGAGCCGGAGGAGCCCGCGGTCCAGCGGACGGTGACGCGGTGGATCAGTGCGTCGGTCGGCGTGACGGTCGTCATCCTCATCGTTTTCCTCTTCACGGACTTCCGGCTCGGGCGCGCGATCTCGACGATCCCGGCGCAGACCCCGCTGCGGGTCAATGTCATCGGGCATCAGTGGTGGTGGGAGTTTCAGTACCCCGACTCGCAGCCGAGCAACTGGATCACGACGGCCAACGAGCTGCACATCCCCGTCGGGCGGCCGGTCGTGCTCAACATGTCGTCGCCCGACGTGATCCACAGCTTCTGGGTGCCTAACCTTTCGGGAAAGAAGGATCTCATTCCCGGCCACAAGACCGAGACCTGGATCGAGGCCGATTCAGCGGGAGTCTACCGGGGCCAGTGCGCCGAGTTCTGCGGGCTGCAGCATGCGAAGATGGCGATGCTGGTGATCGCCGAACCCGAAGCGAAGTTCGAGCAGTGGCAGCTCGCCAGCCGTGCGTCGGCCGCGGAGCCGTCCGACTCGACCGCGAAGGCGGGGAAGCAGGTCTTCCTGACCGCGGGTTGCGCGGTCTGCCATTCGATCGGTGGCACCGCCGCCGGGGCGACGGTCGGCCCGAACCTGACGCACTTCGGGTCGCGGCACAGCATCGCCGCCGCCTCGCTGCCGAACAACCGTGGCAACCTTGGCGGATGGGTGCTCGACCCGCAGCGCATCAAGCCCGGCGCGATGATGCCGCCTAACGGTCTGGACCCCGATCAACTCAACGCGATCCTCGCCTACCTGGAGGGGCTCAAGTGACGGCGACCGCGCGCGTCGAACCCATCCTCCAGCCGGAGCTCGACGTCGAGCTCGACGCCGTGTGGCGCAACCGCACCGGCTTCATCGGCTGGCTGACGACGACCGACCACAAGTCGATCGCGAAGCGCTACGTCGCGACGGCGTTCATCTTCTTCCTCCTCGCCGGCCTCGAGGCGGCGACGATGCGGGCGCAGCTGTCGCGACCGGAAAACGGATTCCTCGGTCCCGACACGTACAACCAGTTCTTCACGATGCACGGGACGACGATGATGTTCCTCTTCGCCGTCCCGGTGATGATCGGCGTCGGGTTGTATCTCGTCCCGCTGCTCGTCGGAACGCGGAACGTCGCATTTCCCCGCGCCAACGCGATGGGCTACTGGGTCTACCTCATCGGCGGCTTGCTGATCTACGGCGGATTCCTCGTCAACTCGGGACCCGACGCGGGATGGTTCGCCTACGTGCCGCTGTCCGGACCGGAGTTCTCGCCGGGGAAACGCGTCGACATCTGGGCGCAGATGATCACCTTCACCGAGATCGCCGCACTGATCGCGGCGGTCGTGATCATCACCACCGCGTTCAAGCTCCGCGCCCCGGGGATGTCCCTCAACCGCATCCCGATCATGGTGTGGGCGAGCGTCGTGATGTCGTTCATGATCATCTTCGCGATGCCGTCGGTCGCAACCGCGAGTCTCTTCCTCGCGATGGATCGCCTGATCGCGACGCATTTCTTCAACCCGGCGGAGGGGGGCGACGCGCTCCTCTGGCAGCACCTGTTCTGGTTCTTCGGGCACCCGGAGGTCTACATCATGTTCCTGCCGGGAACCGGAATCATCTCGTCGCTGCTGCCGTCGTTCACGCGGCGTCCGGTGTTCGGTTATCCGGCAGTCGTGCTGTCGATCATCGCGACCGGATTCATCGCCTTCGGGCTCTGGGTCCATCACATGTTCGCGACGCCGCTGCCGCAGCTCGGCCAGAGCTTCTTCACCGCCGCCAGCGCGCTGGTCGCGATACCTAACGGCATCCAGATCTTCTGCTGGATCGCGACGATCTGGACAGGTCGTCCCATCTTCCGTACGCCGCTCCTGTTCACGATCGGCAGCATCATCATCTTCGTGATGGGCGGGATGACCGGGGTGATGATTGCATCCGTCCCCTTCGACCTCCAGGTGCACGACACCTACTTCATCGTCGCGCACTTCCACTACGTGATCCTCGGCGGCGTCGTCTTCCCGCTCTTCGCCGGGATGTACTACTGGTTCCCGAAGGTCACCGGGCGGATGCTCAACGAGACCGCCGGGAAGTGGAATTTCTGGCTGATGTTCATCGGCGTGCACGTGACGTTCTTCCCGATGCACCTGCTCGGAATGGAAGGAATGCCGCGCCGCGTCTACACCTACCTCGAGGGGACGGGGTGGGGGAACCTGAACCTCGTCGCATCGTTAGGCGCGGTGACGATCTTCCTCAGTGTCGTGGTCTTCCTCGGCAACGTCGTGCACAGCCTGCGTCGCGGCGCGATCGCCGGGGCGAATCCGTGGGACGCCGAGGGACTCGAATGGGCGACGACGTCGCCCGCGCCGAGCTACAACTTCGCCAACGTGCCCGTCGTCGCTGGTCGCGCGCCGCTCTGGGAGTCCGGTGACGATCTCCCGGTGATGACCGGCCTCGCCCGCGATCGGCAGCAGGTGCTCGTCACCACCGCGCTCGACGCCGAACCCGATTGCCGGCACGACCACCCGGGCCACACGATCTGGCCCTTCATCGTCGCGGTCACGATCGGAATCTTCTTCATCACGCTCATCTTCACGCCGTGGGGGATGCCGATCGGAACGGTGCTCGGCTTCATCGCCTACGCACGGTACGTGTGGCCGAAGAAGAACCACGATCCGGCGATCGTCGAGCTGCCGCGAACGGTGCCAGCGCGGGAGGTGCCGCGATGAGGCGCGAACGGATAGTCGCCGACGTGTCGGCGCTGCCGACCGTGGTGTTCGGGATGCGCAACATCGTCTCGTGGGGAACGACCGGGTTCATGCTCATCGAGGGTTTCTCGCTCGCCCTCTGCGCGGTCACCTACGTCTACCTTCGCAAGAACAGCATCGTCTGGCCGCCGCACGGGACGCAGTTGCCGCAGCTGCTAGTCCCGACGATCAACATGGCGATCATGATCCTGAGCCTCCCGCTCGCGCTCTGGACCAAGCGGCGCGCCGAGCGAATGGACACCGGTCCGATGCGGATCGGGCTGATCCTGTCGGCGATCGTCGCGGTGGTCACGTTCGGTATCAGGCTCGCGGAGTTCGCGTCGCTGCACACGCAATGGAACAGCAGCGCATACGGATCGATCGCGTGGACGATCCTCGGATTCCACGCGACGCTGATGCTGATCGACATGTACGACACGATAGGCCTGACGGCGATCATCTTTCTTCGCCCCGAGAGCAAGTGGTATCCGGAGGTCGCGGATAACGCGGTCTATTGGGTGTTCACCGTGCTCTCGTGGCTGCCGCTCTATTTTCTCGTCTACTTCGGCCCCCGGTGGCTCTAGATGCCCGCCTATCGTGCTGAGGTGAGGGGTGAGGCACCACCGACGGGCGCGCGTGGCGGCGGAGCGCAGTGGTACGGTGTGCTCATTCCGCCGCTGGCCATGCTGACGAACCTGTCGCTGGGATTCGCGCTCGTGGCGTGGTCGTGTGCCGCGCATCATCGCGTGCTGCTGCACGTCGAGATTGCGCTACTGGTCGTGATCTCGCTCTCCGGCGGATTTGTCGCGCACCGCGAGTGGAAGCGCTTCGGCGGGGGCGGAGAAGCGGATGACACCGGCGGACCGGCGGCGCGCGCGCGCTTCCTCGGCGCGCTGGGAATGGGATCGAGCGCGCTGTTCACGCTCATCCTCCTCGGCCAGTGGCTGGCCAACGCGTACCTCGCGCCATGTGTCGGCAGCTGAGCCGGCGCCTCGCGCCCTGGTTGGCAATCGTCTCGCTCGCGACGCCCGCGACTGCGTGGGCGCACGCCGGCGAGGCGATCGAGCCGCACGATTTCTGGACCGCGTGGACGCTGTCGCCCTCGATCACGATCCCGCTCGTGATCGCGCTGGCGATCTACGTCGTCGGAACGCGGGCGATCTGGGCGCAGGCCGGGCGCTGGCACGGCGTCCGCGGGTGGCAGCTCGGCTGCTTCATCGCCGGGTGGCTCTCGCTGGTGGTCGCGCTGGTCTCGCCGCTCCACGCGTTAGGCGAGTCGCTCTTTTCCGCGCACATGGCGCAGCACGAAGTGCTGATGACGATCGCCGCGCCATTGCTGGTGCTCGGCCGCCCGCTCGTCCCGGCGCTGTTCGCCGTTCCGCCGGGGGCGCGGCGCGGCGCCTCGCGCTGGACGCAGCGGCCTTGGTTCCGCGGCGCGTGGGCGCGCCTCACGCGGCCGGGGACGGCGTGGCTCCTCCACGCGATCGCGATCTGGGTCTGGCACGTCCCCCGGCTGTACGACGCGACGCTGCAGAGTGACCTGGTGCATACGCTGCAGCATGTGTCCTTCCTCGGTACCGCGCTGCTCTTCTGGTGGACGGTGCTGCATCCCGCCTGGTCCGGGCGGGGAACCGCGCTGCTCTCCCTGTTCACGACGATGCTCCATACCGGCGCGTTGGGCGCGGTGCTGACGGTGTCGGCGTCGACCTGGTACCCGGCATACGCGACGACGACCGCCGCGTGGGGACTGACCCCGCTCGAGGACCAGCAGCTCGGCGGATTGATCATGTGGATCCCGGGCGGAGCCGTCTACCTGGTTGCCACCCTCGCACTGCTCGCCGGGATGCTTCGCGAATCCGAGCGCCGCGCACCGCGATGGGCACCCGTGAACGCCGTGGAGGCTGCATGACGCGTACGACCTCGACGCTCCGGCGCACGGTGGCCGGCGTGCCACTCGCCCTGCTCCTCGCGCTCGGAGCGGTGAGCTGCGACCGGAACGACAACGACCTGCCCCTGATTGCCGGCGGCGACGCCGAACGGGGGCGGGCGGTGATCAAGAAGTACGGCTGCAACACCTGCCATACGATCTCCGGGGTCGCGGGCGCGGACGGGCTGGTCGGGCCGCCGCTCACCGGTATCGCCCAGCGGATGTACATCGGCGGTGTGGCACGCAACACGCCGGAGAACATGGTCGCCTGGATCCAGAACCCGAAACAGTTCGACTCGAAGACGGCCATGCCTAACGTCGGCGTCACCCATCGCGATGCGGTCGATATCGCGAGCTATCTGTACACGCTCAAGTGAGCGCCGAGGCGCCAGCCGGCGAGAGGGAGGGAAAATACCGGGACGAGAAGGGGAACCCGACGACCGCCGACCCGGAAACGCAGCAGAAGGCGAAAGAGGAAGAGAGTCTCGATGCGGCCGCCACGCACGAGGTGGTGCGGATCGAGGCGGAGAAGGAGCTCGAGCGGGCCGCATCCGCGCTCGCCTGGTCGGGGCTCGCTGCCGGACTGGCGATGGGGTTCTCGTTCGTGACCGAAGCGGTGCTTCGCGCACACCTCCCCGAGGCCGACTGGCGGCCGCTCATCTCGAAGCTCGGCTATCCGGTTGGCTTCCTCATCGTGATTCTCGGAAGCCAGCAGCTCTACACCGAGAACACGCTCGAGCCGATGGTGCCGCTGCTGACGGAGCCGACGCGTGAGCGGTTCCGGAAAGTCGCGCGCCTGTGGGGGATCGTGTTCCTCGCCAACATCGTCGGGACGTTGATTTTCTCGCTCGTGCTCGCGAAGACGAGCATGTTCGAGGACAAGATCAAGTCGAATTTCCTCGCGATCGGACTCGAAGCGGTCGAGCCATCAGCGGGCACGATCTTCATCCGCGCGATCTTCGCCGGGATGCTCATCGCGCTGATGGTCTGGATGCTTCCCGCGGCGAAGACCGCGCACTTCTGGGTCATAACGATCATGGCCTGGCTCGTCGGTGCCGCGAGCCTTGCCCACGTGATCGTCGGCTCCGTCGAGACGAGTTACCTGATGTGGACCGGCGCGGCGTCGTTCGGAACGTGGCTCGGCCACTTCCTCGTGCCGGCGCTGGTCGGCAACACGTTAGGCGGAGTGGGCCTCGTCGCGCTCGTGAACCACATGCAGGTTCACTCGGGGGAGGGTTAGCGAAGCGCCGGCAGCGCGGCGATTCGCGTCGCCAGGTCCCACGGCTCGCCACCCGTCCGATTGGTGAGGATCACGATCGCGAGGCGCCGCGACGGAATCTTCAGGATCGCGTTCGTGAACCCCATCGTCTCGCCGTGGTGACGCAGTCGCGGCCCGTCGCTCGCGCTGTCGACGAACCACCCGAAGCCGTAGCCCGTCCGCGTTCCCCGCGTGGTCATCGCCGAGGTCCACGCTTCGCGCTGGTCCGTTTCGTTGACGAGCGTGTGCGCGTCGAGCGCCGCATTCCACTTCGCCAGATCGTCGATCGAGCTGTAGATCCCGCCGTCGCCGAGAACCGCGCTCGTCGAGCTCTGATCGGTGCGCGTCACCCGGCCGCTGTCGATGGTGTAGCCGAAGGCGCGGTTGGGGACGGTCGATATTCCATCCTCGTACGCGACGGTGCCGTTCATCCCGAGCGGCGCGAATATGCGATCGTGAAGAAACGACGCAAATGATTTTCCCGACGCACGCTCGACGATGAGCGCAAGCAGGGCGTAGCCGGTGTTGCTGTAGCGATAGCCGGAGCCGGGCGCGAAGTACGTCCGATCCGCGTGCGCGATCAGCGCTGGCACATCGGTGTCGTGCACCTGCGTCGTCTGGCTGTCGGGAACGAAGTCCTCGTAGGCCCAGAGCCCTGAGCTGTGCGTGAGCAACATCCGGATCGTCACGCCGCGCGCTGACGCCGGCAGCGTCGCGATGTAGTCGGTGATCGGGTCGTCGTACCGCAATCGGCCGTCTTCCTTCAGCAGCATGATCGCCGTCGCGGTGAACTGCTTGGTCAGCGACGCGAGGCGGTAGTTCGTGCGCGGTGTCGTCGCGACCCCCGCTTCGACGTCAGCCATCCCGTACGAGCGCTCGAGAATCGTCGTGCCATTCCGCACGATCAGCACGCTCGCGCCGGGGCCCGCCGGCGCGGTGTAGTCGCGCAGGATCGAATCGACTGCGACAGCAAGGTCGGCCATCGGCGCGGGTCTGTGAGGAACGGTGCGACACCCCGCGAGCGCGATGCTCGCGGCGATAGTGATGACCTTCACGAAACAGCCTCGCGGAGTGTTGAGCGGCCAAAGTATGCCGTTCGCGCTTCTCTTTCCACTCCGTCGGCGGCATATTCCCTCGCCATGGCCACCAAGGAACCAGCATCGGTGCTCGACGCGCGAGCGGTCGAGCGCACCCTCAAGCGCATGGCCGACGAGATCGTCGAGCTGAACGACGGGACGGACAACCTGGTGATCGTCGGCATCCAGCGGCGCGGGGTGCAGCTTGCCCGCCGCATCGTCGCGATCATCGCCGAACGAGAGAGCGCGACAGTGCCCTCCGGCTCCCTCGATATCACGCTCTATCGCGACGACCTGCAGACCGTCGGACCGCGCCCGGTGGTCGGCCCGACCGACCTCCGCACCGACATCAACGACAAGTGTGTCGTCATCGTCGACGACGTGCTCTACACCGGCCGGACGATTCGCGCTGCGCTCGACGAGCTGGCCGACTTCGGGCGGCCGGCGCGCATCGCGCTGGCGGTGCTCATCGATCGCGGTGGTCGCGAGCTGCCGATCCAGCCCGACGTCGTCGGCAAGAAGGTCGCGGTTCCCGATGGGTCGCGCATCGACGTCCTCGTGCAGGATCTCGACGGCCGCGACGCAGTCCTCCAGACAGCACGGGAGCCCGCCGCGTGAGCGGTCCGCTCGGCAAGGACCTTCTCGCGCTCGAGCCTTTGTCGGCGGACCAGATCAACCTCATTCTCGATACCGCCGAGCCATTCAAGGAGATCAGCGAGCGCGCGATCAAGAAGGTGCCGACGCTGCGCGGCGCAACGATCGTCAACCTGTTTTTCGAAGCCTCGACGCGGACGCGCATCTCCTTCGAGTTCGCCGAGAAAAGGCTCTCCGCCGACACGGTGAACGTCGCGTCGTCGGGATCGAGCGTGAGCAAGGGCGAGACACTCGTCGACACCGCGCGCAACCTCGAAGCGATGCGGATCGACATGGTCGTCATTCGCCACGGTGCGTCGGGTGCCGCGAAGTTCCTCGCCGACCGGATCGAGAGCAACGTCATCAATGCCGGTGACGGGACGCACGAACATCCGACGCAGGGACTCCTCGACCTGCTGACGCTCCGCGATCACTTCAAGTCGATCAAGGGCGTCAAGGTCTGCATCTGCGGCGACGTGCTCCACTCGCGCGTCGCGCGGTCGAACATCCACGGGTTGAAGAAGCTCGGCGCCGAGGTCGCGGTCTGCGGCCCGCGGTCGCTGATGCCTAACGCGATCGACCAGCTTGGGGTGACCATCTTCGACCGGATCGAGGACGCGATCCAGTGGGCCGATGCGCTGAACATCCTGCGTCTCCAGCTCGAGCGGATGACCGCCGGCTACATCCCGTCGCTGCGCGAGTACAACCGCGTGTTCGGCGTCTCGCGCGAGCGACTCGATCGCGCGCCGAAAGACGTGCTCATCCTCCATCCCGGGCCGATGAATCGCGGCGTCGAGATCGACAGCGACGTCGCCGACGGTCCCCACAGCGTGATCCTCAACCAGGTGACTAACGGGGTCGCCGTGCGCATGGCGGTGCTCTACCTGCTCTCCGGCGGCCAGCCGCAGCTCGCCGAAGCGGCGAAAGGGGGCGATCGATGACGAAACCACTGGTGCTCCGCGGTGGTCGCGTGATCGATCCGTCGCAGGGCCGCGACGAAGTCGGCGACGTCGTGATCGAGAACGGCAGGATCACCGGCATCGGCCGGAACGACGGGGTGCCTGACGATGCCGAGGTCGTCGACTGCGCGGGCCTCGTCGTCGCGCCCGGCTTCATCGACGTCCATTGTCACCTCCGCGAGCCGGGGCGCGAGGACGTCGAGACGATCGGGAGCGGTGCGCGCGCCGCGGCAGCCGGGGGATTCACCGCGGTGTGCGCGATGCCGAACACCGACCCCGTCACCGACAACCAGGCGGCGGTCGGATTCATCGTCAGGCAGGCGCAGCGCGCGAATGCCGCGCGCGTCTATCCGATCGGCGCGATCTCGGTCGGGCAGAAGGGAGAATCGCTCGCCGAGTTCGGCGAGATGGTCGGCGCCGGCGCGGTCGCGGTGAGCGACGATGGCAAGCCGGTGGTCAGCGCGCAGTTGATGCGGAGCGCGCTCGAGTACGCGCGCACGTTCGGCATTCCAGTCGCCGATCATTGTGAGGAACCGACGCTCGCGCACGGCGGCGCGATGAACGAAGGGATCGTCAGCGCGCGACTCGGCCTCAAGG
>JAICUE010000250.1 GCA_025936015.1 Gemmatimonadaceae bacterium | reverse complement strand
CTTCGTCGCGTCAGGCACCACCCGGACGCCGAACAAGCCGGCGTACAGCAATGAGTGAGCGGCGGAAGATGCGACTTCGTAAAACGCTGCTGCTCGCCGGGCTCGCGCTGATGACGGCGACCGCCGGGGCGCAGACCCCGAGCGCAGAAAAAACATCCACCGCGTCGCCATCGGTCAGCGTCCTGAGCGACAGCTTCGCGATCCCGCAACTCGGGCGCACCCGGCGCATCTGGCTTTATCTGCCGCCCGACTACGCGAGCTCGGCGAAACGGTACCCGGTGCTGTACATGCAGGACGGTCAGAACGTCTTCGACGCTGCTACCAGCTTCGCTGGCGAGTGGGGGATCGACGAGACCCTCGATGCGCTGCAGTCGCATGGCGATTCGGGCGCTATCGTCGTCGCGATCGACAACGACGGCGCACATCGGCTCGACGAATACAACCCGTGGCACGCCGCGAACCCGAAGTATGGCGGCGGTGAGGGCGACGCGTACGTCGAGTTTCTCGTCCACACATTGAAGCCGTACATCGACGCTCACTATCGAACGCGGCCCGATCGCGGGAATACCGGCATCGCCGGCTCGAGCATGGGCGGACTCATCTCGCTCTATGCTGCGCTGAAATATCCGGAGGTGTTCGGGCGTGCCGGCGTCTTCTCGTGCGCCTGCTGGATCGCTCGTCCACAGATCCTCGAATACGCCCGCAAGGCGAGACCACTCCAGCCGCTGCCGAGGCTCTACTTCGTCGCGGGCGGGCTGGAAACCAACGACGGCGAGCAGGCGCACGACCAGGAGCTGGTCGTCGACTCGCTGATCGCGGCGGGATTCCCGGTGCGTACCGCGATCCGCTCATTCGTTCCCGCCGGTGGCCGGCACTCGGAGTGGTTCTGGCGACGTGAGTTCCCCGCCGCCTATCGCTGGCTCTTCGGCGACAGCGCGACCGTCGCGTCGCTTCCGGCGACGCCGCCTAACGCTGACTGGGTGCTGCCGTCCTGGACGCGGGGCGCGACCTGCTACGAAGTCTTCGTCCGGTCATTCAGGGACAGCGACGGTGACGGTATCGGCGACCTGCGCGGCCTCATCTCGAAGCTCGACTACATCAACGACGGCAACCCGCGCACTTCGCGCGACCTCGGCGCCCGTTGCATCTGGCTCATGCCCCTCGCCGAATCGCCGAGCTATCACGGCTACGACGTCGCCGACTATTACAAGGTCGAGCACGACTACGGGACGAACGCTGACTTTCAGCGGCTCGTCGCCGCTGCGCACAAGCGGGGAATAAAAGTCCTCGTCGACATGGTGCTCAACCACGCGTCCAGCGAGCATCCGTATTTTCAGGCGGCGCTCCACGACACCGCGTCGCAATACCGGAAGTGGTTTCGCTGGTCGCCGACGAAGCCGGCCGAGCTCAATCCGTGGGGGTACAGCAACTGGCACAAGTCGCCGGTGCGCGACGAGTGGTACTACGGCTTCTTCTCGCCGACGATGCCCGACCTGAATTATGAGTATCAGCCAGTGCGCGACGAAGCGATGAAGGTCGCGACCTTCTGGCTGACGCAGATGCAGGTCGACGGATTTCGTCTCGATGCGATTCCCTACCTCGTCGAAGAGAATGGGAAGATCGAGCACACGACCGCGACTCACATCTTTCTCCGCGACTATGCCGCCCGCGTGCGCGAGGTGAACCCGGAATCATTCACCGTCGGCGAGGTCTCGGACAGCACGAAAGCGCTGCTCGGCTATTACCCGGACCAGCTTGATTCCCATTTCGCCTTCGAGCTCGCGGACAGCATCATCAGCACGGTGAACAGCGGCTCGGCGAAGGGACTGCTTGCGCCCGCGATTCGGCTGCAACGCGAGCTGCCGGTCGGGCGATATTCGCCTTTCCTCAGCAACCACGATCAGACGCGGACCATGACGAAGCTCGGTGGCAGCGCCGCGCGTGCACGAGTTGCGGCAGTGCTGCTGATGACGATGCCCGGGACGCCCTTCGTCTATTACGGCGAGGAGATCGGGATGACGGGCACCAAGCCGGACCCTCGCCTTCGAACCCCGATGCAGTGGAGCGCCGCGCACGGTGCCGGATTCACCACCGGGAAACCGTGGGCAGCACTGCAGCCTGATTCGACGACCGTGACGGTAGCGTCCCAGGACAACGATTCGCGATCGCTGCTCGCGCTGTACCGGAGGTTGATCCGCCTGCGCGCCGCAAGCACCCCGCTCGCCGCCGGGGCGCTCGTTCCGCTGGCAACCAGCAGCGACGCAGTCGCGGCATACCTTCGCCGCGAAGGCGAAAGCGCGATGCTCGTCGTCGCCAATCTTGGCGCGACTCCGGTGAGCAGCCTGACGTTGAATGCGACGCCGGGCTCGCTCCCCGCCGGCGCGTGGAAGCTCCGCGACGCGTTAGGCAGCGCCGCTGCCGCGCCCGTCGCCGTCGCTGCTGACGGCGCCCTCGCCGGTTACCGCCCGCTCGCGACCCTGGCGCCGGTCACTGCCTACGTCTTTGAGCTGTTGCCGGCGCAGCCGGGGCGAGCCGCGTCACCCGCACCGCATCGATGAGCGCCGTGTTCTCGTGGCGGTTCATGTTCTCATCGAACGGGGTGTAGGCGATTGTCAGCGTGTGCGCGCCGGCCGTCAGGCGGGCGTGCAGCGCGTTGGTCCATCCCCACTCCGACCAGCGGTTCACCCCACGCTGCGGCAGCACGATCACGCCGACCGTATCGCCATCGACGAGCAGCGTGCGGACCGCGACCTTGTCTTCGGTGTTCACCGGCCCGTTGCCATTCGCGTAGCGCATGTCGATCGCGTAGTCGCCGGTCGCGGCGACCTTCACGGGAACCGAGACGCTGACGTTTCGCTCGCGCGTCAGACGCAGATAGCCGGCGCCGGTGTATCCGGTGCTCTCGTGGTCGAGTGAATCGCCCGCCGGCTTCACGAGCTGTTCGCCGTCGTCAGGCCTGACGCGTTGCGGCTCGCTGAGAAACGATTCGTCGCCGGCAGCGTTCACCGCCAGCACCTGATATTCGTCGAGGCCATCGCGCACGCGCACGGCGATGCTCCTCCGAGCCGTGCGAACGAGCGGGCGCGCGTCGCGATAGACGACGTAGTGAGTCGCGCCCGGCACCGGGTCCCACGTCAGCCTCGCGCCGCGGATCGACGCGCGCGGCGTCGCTGGAGCGAAGCGATTCTCGACGAGGTGGGTGGTCGCGTCCGGCCAGCGGCCGTTCATCGTGATCTCGACCTGATGCGCACCGGTGAGCGACGCGGGCACGGCCGCTACGACGACGTTGCGGCCGTCCACCTTCGCGCTGGCGACGCTGTCGCCGTAGCCGTGCACGACGATGTCGAGCGTCGCGCCGCGATAGCGCATCCCGCGCAGGGTGCGGTCGCCGCCGTACGACGGCGGTACCATTGGCCGGAAGAGGAGACGCTCGGGCTCGAGGCGCATTCCGAACAGCAGTCGATACGTCGACGCGAGCGTGCCGGCCACGCTCCAGAGCTGGCGGTCGGAGTTGAGCGCGGTGCCCTCGTAGTGACCGGTCGCGGCGACGGTGTTCTCCTTGTTCGTCAGGAAGAGGGCGACGTCACGCGTCGCATCGTCAAGACCAGCCTGCACCGCCCGCGTATTTCCTCCCTCAGCCGCTGCCCACGTCCAGTACGCGGTGACGAAGGGCCACACTGTCGCGTTATGATAGAACCGCTCGCCACCGATGTACGGCCAGAAGCTCGGAGTGCCGAACGCGACGACCGGCGCGCTCCGCACCAGCGTCTGCCGCTGCGCCAGCGAGGCGGCGCCGTAGATCGATGCGAGCGCTTCGCCGAGCCCGTCGGCGCGCGGCGAGAGCGCGAGCCAGTTGCGGCCGTAGCGAAACTGGCCGAACCAGCCGCGATCCGGCTGCCAGAGGAACGTCGTCATCGCCCGCTGGATCCCGTCAGCGGTCGAATCCCACCGTGCGGCCGGCTCGCCTAACGCGCGGGCCATGTCGCCAAGGACGCGGTAAGCGGCGTAGTGGATCGCGTTGGTGCCGAGGTTCTGCGAGCGGTAGATGTCCGCCGGCTGCATCCACCGCGGGTAGCTCTGCTCGCGCCAATCCTCGAACGAAGACTCGCCGTTGAAGAGGCCCGTGGCGGGATCGCGCACCGCGTGCAGGTCAGCGTCGGCGGAGCGCCCGATGATGTCGTACGATTGGCGCAGCCAGTCGCGATTGCCGGTTGCGGCGTAGAGCTCCCAGGCCGCGAGCGCCCACACCATCCGGTCGCTCGATACCGGCCACGATCCCCCGGTGCCGGTGTCCTGGATGATCCGTCCCGCCGAATCGACCTTCGCCATCAGGCTGCGCCGCGTCGCGTCCGGCGCAACGAGGGCGAGCGAGAGGATCGCGCTGAGGGAGACGTCGCGCGTCCAGACACCAGGCCACTTTGCGCCGGCGGAGAGCGCCCCGTCGGAGCGGATCAGCTGGGTGAGCTCTTCGAGGGAGAGCCGATACACCGCGTCCTGCAGCCGCTGTGACGAGGTGAGCGTAGGGAACGCGCTCAACTCGGACGACCGCGCCCAGATCGCCGCGCTCGGATTGCCCGTTACGCGCAGTGCAACTGAATCTGCGGCGCGCGGCCGGGTGTACGCCGTCTCGATCGAGACGGTGCCGGTGAAGATGCCGTCGCTGTCCGGATCGGTCAGCTCGAGGGGCGAGCCCGGACGAAGCGCCGAGTAATCCCATGTCAGCGGCGCCGGATCGCCGACGACGTAGACCGCCTTGAGTCCGCCGCGCTCGATGGCCGCGCCTAACGGCGGATCGTAGCGGCCACTGTCGCGAAGCGCGCGTTCCACCGCGCGCAGGTCCACGCGAAAGGTCACCTCGGCCGTGCCGTCCTCGCTGCTCGCCGACTGCTCGGCAGTCGGCGGCGGTGGCTCGGTCTCGTCGCCGAAGCGATAGACCTGCGTGACGAGCTT
>JAICUE010000018.1 GCA_025936015.1 Gemmatimonadaceae bacterium | reverse complement strand
AGATAGGTGCCCTGCCCCGGCGGTCCGAGCGGCGCGGTGACCTCGATGCTCGACACCGCGATCACCCGCGAGCGGGGAATCGCCCCGATGGCGGCGCGAGCCGACGCCAGCTGGGCATCACGGTCGCCGAGGTTCGAGCCGAGCGCGATGTAGGCGACGTCAGCCACCGGTGCGCCGGTCGACGACAACCTCGGCGTAGGCCAGCGGTCCCGCGAGCGCAACGTTCGGCTTTCGCACCGCGACTCGGACCCGCGACACCGCGTGCCGTGACAGCACCGCTTCAGCGATGCGGTCGCCGATCGTCTCGAGCAGCTCAGGATCGGTGGCGAGCACTCGTGCGGTCTCGTCGTACAGCGCGCGGTAGTCGACAACCGTGCTGACCGTCGCCTCGACGTGGCGTTCGTGCCAGACCGTGAGGTCGACGTCGATCGGCTGCGGATGCTCTCGTTCGTGCGGGAGGACGCCGACTCGCGCATGAAAGCGCATGGCGCGGAGAGTGATCGCTTCACGGGCTGACACGCCGGGAACGTATCCGGCGCGCGAACAAGTGTCAAACGATTTTCGAGTGTGCGCGAGCGTCAGCTGACGCTGGTGAGACGACGCGTGAGATCGTTCAAGTAGACCGCGACCTCGCGGAGTTCATGCGTCGCGCCCTCGAGCTCGCGGAGTGCCGTCGCCTGCTGCGTCGCCGAGTCCGTCACCGCCACCGCGCCCTCGCGATTGCGCGCCGAGATTTCGGTGACACGCTCGACACCGTCGCGCAGCTTCTGGAATTGCGCCTCCTGGTCGCGCGAAACCGTCGCGATACGACCGGCGCGGTCGGAGCTGAGTGCCGTCGTCGTCACGATCTGGTCGAGCGCGGCGAGCGCAGCTTCGGAAAGCGTCTCGACGTCGGACACGATCGACTCGCCGTCCTTTACCTTGGCAGCGACTTTCCGCATCCGATCGTGGAAGCCCTCGAGCATGTCGCTCACCTCGTTCGCCGCGCGGCCGCTCTGCTCGGCGAGCTTCCGCACCTCGTCGGCAACGACCGCGAAACCAAGCCCGCGGTCGCCAGCCCGCGCGGCCTCGATCGCCGCATTCACCGCGAGAAGGTTCGTCTGGTCGGCGATCTCGCGGATCACGGTGATGAACTCGAAGAGCTCGCGCGTCGCGCCGGCCAGCACGCTGATCTGCGCGGCGCTGTCGCTGACGACGCCCTTCGCGCCGACCAGTCGCTGAATCGCGGTGCCGATCGTCCCGCGATGCTCGGTCGCGATCCGTGTCGCCTGCGCGCTCGCCTCGGCGGCCGCGCCGCCATCGGCTGCGACCGCCGCGGTCGCGCGGTGCAGCGACTGCGTCATCTCGAGCGAGCGACCGAGCTGCGCGCTCTCTTCCGCGATTGCATGCGTGATCTCACCAACCGTCCGCGCAACCGCCTCGCCGCCGGTGCGCAGCGCGCGTGCCGACTGGTTGAGCGTCTCGACCTGGAGACTCACTCGATCGACCGCCTCGAGCAGTGGCGTCCGCAGGTCGTTGATGTGGAGCGTGGTCGCGAGCTGGTTGGCCGAGCGCTGCAGAAGCTGCAGCTCCTTGTCCCCGTAGGTTGCTCGCTTGTGATGCTCGAGCTCGAGCAGCCCGACCATCCGGTCGCCGAATCGAAGCGGCAGCACCGCGATACTGCGCGCGTCGTCGCGAGCATTGCGGACGCGCCCATCGTGCGGCGCGTCGGTGATGACGATCGCTTCCCCCGTCTCGACCACCTTGTCGCGGAGCTCGGCGCCGCTGGTCGGCGACACCGTGTTCTCGTCGAGCAGTCCCGGGCCTGCCTTGTAGACGACGCGCAGCGTGCCACCGGTGAGACGCCAGATCCTGAAGTCCTGCCAATCGACGAGGCGATGCGCGAGCCGCTCGATGCGATGGAACGCCTCACCCAGCGAGACGTCGCTCGAGACCACCTGCTCCATCGCGTGGATCTTGTTCAGCTCTTCGGCGGCGATCGACTCCTCGAGGATCTTCTTGATCAGCAGCCCCGCCGAGACCAGCACCGCCAGCACGACGAGCCAGCCCACGACGCGGAAGGCCGCCAGCGTCGCGACGATGATCGCGATCGCCGTGGTGCTGACGCCTAACGCGATCACCTCGTAGCGGAGGATGAGCGACTTCTCCTCGGGGCGAAGCTTGTCGCGGAAGAGCAGCGTGAAATACAGCATCGCCCGGCTCAGCAGGAAGTAGCTGAACACGAACACCGACGCGGCGGGGATGATGTCGGTGGACATCACGCTCCCGCCGGCCTGTGTCGCATCGCCGAGCACCGCCACGCCGGAGAAGAACCCGTACGACGCGGCAAGCGCGATGACCTCCCGGCCGGCGTTGATCCAGCCCACTTCGGCGGGCTTGCCCATCAGCAGCCAGTCGGCGAAGAACACGCCGCCGTAGAGGGCAAGCGCGGTTGCGGGCGCGCCACACACGATCGACCCACCGACGGCGACGAGGCCGAGCAGGTTCAACGCCGAGTACTTCGTGACGGGAATCTGGAATCGGCGGAGCCCGGCGGTGACCGCGAACATCAGCGCGATGCTCCAGACGCGCGTGACCCACGACTCGCCGCGGACGAGCGTGAGCAGCAGTATCGCCGACCCGACGACCGCGACGGCGCGGGCGTAGTACTTCAGAAAGAGGCGCACGAGTCGGTCAGCGTTCGTCGATTGCGGCGCGCATCGCCCGCGCGAGCGCGACAGCCGCGTCGACGCTCTCCTCGGCGGCGCGCACGATCGCACTGCCGACGACGACGCCATCGGCCATCGCCGACACCGTCCTCGCCTGCTCGGGACGCGAGATCCCGAAGCCGACGCACACCGGGAGCGTCGTCACCGCGCGCAGCCGCCGAATCGTGTCGCCGAGCTCCGGCGGCAGCGACTGCTGCATGCCCGTCACGCCCATCCGGCTGATCAGGTAGACGAAGCCGCGGCCGTGGCGGGCGATCTCGCGCATCCGGTCGGATGGGGTCGTCGGCGCGACGAGCCTGACGAAGGCGAGCGGTCCGTCACCGAGCCAGCTCTCGCGTTCCGGGTCGGCGCCCACCGGGAGGTCGGTCACGAGCACGCCGGCACACCCCGCCGCGCTGGCGCGCTCCAGCACATCGGCCCCGGCGGCGATCAGCGGATTGAGGTAGCTGAACAGCACCACCGGGACATCGACCTTCGCCCGCGCGATGAGCTCGAGGGTGCGATCGAGGTTCATTCCCATGCCTAACGCCTGCTGCGAGCTGCCCTGGATCACCGGGCCGTCAGCCATCGGATCCGAGAAGGGGACGCCCACTTCGATCGCGTCCGCGCCGGCGTCGGCGAGCCCCTGGAGCAGCGCGAGCGAACGCTTCGGGTCGGGGTGACCGGCCGTCACGTATGGAACCAGCGCCCGGCGCCCGGCGGCGCGCAGCGCGTCGAAGCGCTGCGCGAGCAGGTCAGGCGAAATAGTCGCTGATGCGGATGCCATAACGGTCCGGATTCTCGGTCTTGATGATGGTTCGGGCGAAGCGCTCACCCGATGCGTCGCGCACCGCGAGGTCGACGAGCTCCCCGGGATAGACCACGTTGCCGCGTGCATCGCTGACGACGCGCACGATCGGCCGCGAAATCAGCTCGGCAATCGGATTGGCCTGATGGACGATCGCGAGCTCGAAGGTATCGAGCACGACGAGCGTGCCGACGGGGTACACGCCGAGCAGGTTGATGAACGCCTTGACGACGACCGGGTCCATGCCGCGGCGCGGATTGTCGCGCATCTCCTGAAGCACCGCGGCGGGGCTGAGCGGGTCGGTCTGGTACGCGCGGCGGGACGTCGCGGCGTCGAAGCCGTCGGCGACCGCGACCACCTTGCTGTAGATGCTCATCTCCCGCGCGCGAATCGGCCGCGGATAGCCGGTCTGGTCCGTCTTCATGTGGTGCTCATAGGCGACGACCATCGCCCGGTACGGCAGCTCCTGCTGGCCGCGCATGTGGAACAGGGTCAGCGTGCCTAACCATGGATGCGCCGCGATCTGGCGCCACTCGTCGTCAGTGAGCCCGGTCGCCTTGTTGAGCACGTCGACCGCGACCCGCGACTTGCCGATGTCGTGGAAGAGCGCGGCCAGGCCGAGGTCGTAGAGCTGCAGCTTCGTCAGGCCTAACCGTCGCCCGAGGGCGACCGAGAAGATGCAGACGTTGACGCTGTGGGTGAAGGTGTACTCGTCGTAGTCACGGATCGTCGTCAGCCCCATCAGCGAGGTCTCCTCGTTGAGGATCTGGTCGACGATCGTCTGGACGACGCGCTTGATCTTCTTGATGTTCGGGCTCCGCCCGACGCGCACCGAGTGGACGAGCTCCTTCGTCACCGCCACCGACTGCGAGTACGTCCGCTTGGCGACCTCCTTCACCTTCTCCCGCGATTCCTCTTCCTCGGCCTCGTTCGCCGCCCCGAGCTCGAAGTTGAGGATCTTCGCGGCCTCGAGCTTTCCGGTCAGCTGGAGGAGCCGCTGCGAGGACGTCTCCTTGCTCGGCGCCTGCATCACCGACAGGAAGGTGAGCCAGTCGCGCGCGTTAGGCGTTCCGTGGACGCGGAGCACGCCGATCCCGTTGGCGCGGAAGAGCGACAGCAGGTGACTGAAGCTGGCGTAGTTGTCGAGGTCGAGCCGGAGCCGGGTGGAGTTCACGAAGATGAACTCGCCCGACACCTTGATCTCGAGCTCCGCTTCACGCTTGATCAGGTCGTTGGTGACGTTGACCAGCTCCTGCATCGCCTTCTGCACCGCGGTGTTCTCGACCGGGTACATCTTGATCGCCCGGAGCGCCCCGTACAGCGCGAGGACGTAGACCTTCCCGGCACGGCGAACATAGGAGTCGCCGCCCATCTCGCCGAACGCTTCCTTCGGGCTGGCCGCTCTGGTCGGGCGCGTCGGGGCGGTCATGCGCCGGGCGCGCGGAGCGCGCGGTTGATCGCGTTGCGGACCAGCACTTCCTTCTCGTTGTCGGTCGACGCCTTGCGGAGGACCTCGTTCGCCTTCCCCCCACCGATCCTGCCTAACGCCATCGCCGCGCAGGCGCGGAGCTCCGGCTCCTCGCGCTTGCCGAGGAATCCCTTCCCGGTGAGCATCCCCTCGAGTACCGGGATTCCCCCTTCCCCGGCGAGCGCGCCGAATGCCTCGAACAGTGCCATCTTCTCGGTGAGGTCGACTTCGCGCGCACGCTTTCCCTTGACCGCGCTGTCGACGCGCGGAAGCGCCGGCTTGTAGGCGCGCGCCGCGATCGCCCGCAGCGTCGCGACGCGCACCTCGCGATCAGGATCGTCGACTGACTTCTCGAGGACCTGCAGCGCGCCGGGCGACGCGATGTCGTTGAGCGCCTGCACGGCGAGGAGGCGGAGCGGCTGCGCCCCATCCGTCATGATCGCGGCGAGCGGTGCAACCGCGGCGGCGGTCTTCAGCCCGCCGGCACGCCGAATCGCCTCGCCCGCGACGTGTTCGTTCTGCGAGGCGATCAGCTTCACCAGCTCCGAGGTGTTCTGGCTGGCGAGCCGGCCGGCCGCCGCCTCGAGCAGCGGCTTGAGCATCGGATTCTGCAGCCGCGCGAGCCAGGCAAAAACGGTGGTCAACGCCGTCGGGCGCAGCTGCTCGAACAGCTCGGTCAGGTCGCCCTGCGGCGGCAGCTCGCTCGACTCCTCGAGCGACTCCAGCAGCTGCGACAGCGCCTCGGGCGCGCTCAGGCGAGCAGGGAGCGCCTCCAGCTTCGCGCGCTGCTCCGGCTTCACTTCCTTTGCCCTGCCTAACGTCACGCCGACTTCGCGGAGCAGATACGCAACCGCGCGGAACTGGCTCGCCGAGAGGAGGTGCAGGATGAAGCCGTCGAGGATCTCGCAGATCTCGTCGCGAACGGCGACGTCCCACTGCGCCTCGAAGATGTCGAGCAGGAGCGCGAGCACCGACGGCCGGAGGTCGCGCGAGTACTCGAACTTCACCCCCTCGCGGAGATAGTCGATCTCCTTGTCGTCGAGGAAGTAGAGCGTGGTGTCGAAGTCGTCGAGGCTGACGACTCCCGGTCGCGTATCGCTGACGACCGATTCCTGCATCTGCTCCGGCGCCGCTTCATCGTTCGGGCGCGTTTCCGCCGGCAACGTGTCGAGGAGCGGCGGCGCGGACTCCATCGCCAGGTCCACGAAGCGGTAGCGCAGGTACAGGAAGTCCTGCTCCCAGAGCATCGTCAGGAGGTCGTCATCATCGGGCGTCGCCTTTCGCGCGCGCTGGATGACGTCGAGAAACTTGACGAGCTCCTCGTCCTCGAACCCGCGAATGATGCGCACCTCGCGGATTCCGTCCTTGAAGAAAAGCCATGGCAGCGAGTCCGCCGATTTCGCCGGCTCGGAGAGCACCGTCCGGCCGCTCCACCGGATCTCGCTCTCGGTGAACGCCAGCGCAATCTCGTCAGCATGCTGCCAGACAGCGTTCAGTCCGTCGGCGAGCAGCTCGAGCGCTCGCAGGTAGATCGGGTTGTTGTGCAGGTAGAGCTGATGCGCACGCACTCCCTTCACGAGCAGCTTGAGCAGCTCCTCGACGACAGCGGGCGGGAATGGTGGCTCCGCGTGCTCCGTGTCCAGCGTCGGATTCGGTGCGGCCTGCGTGATCATCGAGTGACTGTCAGCTCCGCTTCGCGAGGTGTTCGACGACGTGCGCGACATCCTTGTCGCCGCGGCCACTCACGCAGAGGAGCACCGGCTCATCCTTCGCCCAGCGATTCTTTTCGCGCGCGATCCAGGCGACGGCGTGCGACGTCTCGAGCGCCGGGATGATCCCCTCGAGCCGTGCGAGCATCTGGAATCCATCGAGCGCTTCGTCGTCGGAGACGGAGACGTATTGCGCCCGTCCCGAATCCTTGAGGAAGGAGTGCTCAGGCCCCACGCCCGGATAATCCAGCCCCGCCGAAATCGAGTGCGCCGGATGGACCTGTCCGTCCTCGTCCTGCAGCAGGTAGCTCAGCGCGCCGTGCAGAACGCCCGGGCGCCCTTTCGTCAGCGAGGCGGAATGGCGCTCGGTGTTCACGCCCTCGCCCGCTGCTTCCACCCCCACCAGCTCGACGCCTTCGTCAGCGACGAACGCGTGGAAGATCCCCATCGCATTGGAGCCGCCGCCGACACAGGCAACCACCGTCCTCGGCAGCCGTCCGGCGCGCGACAGCATCTGCTCGCGCGCTTCGTTGCCGATGATGGATTGGAACTCACGAACCATGCGCGGATAGGGAGCTGGCCCGACCACCGAGCCGATGATGTAGTGACTGTCGTTGACCGTCGTGACCCAGTCGCGAATCGCCTCGCTCGTGGCGTCCTTCAGAGTGCGCGTGCCACTCAGGACGGGGATCACTTCGGCGCCCATCATTCTCATGCGCACGACATTGAGCTGCTGCCGGCGCATGTCTTCTTCACCCATGTACACGACGCACTGCAGTCCGAACCGCGCGCAGATGGTTGCCGTCGCGACTCCGTGCTGCCCCGCCCCCGTCTCCGCGATGATTCGCTGCTTGCCCATCCGCCGGGCGAGCAGTGCCTGACCGACGGTGTTGTTGATCTTGTGCGCGCCCGTGTGGTTCAGGTCTTCGCGCTTCAGCCAGACGGGCGCGCCAACCAGTGCCGAGAGACGCGGCGCATCGCTCAACGGAGATGGACGACCGACATAGGTTCGGAGCAATACGTCGAGCTCAGCCACGAAGCTCGGATCAGCCATTGCGGTGGTGAACGCTGCTTCGAGCTCGTCGAGCGCGGGGATGAGCGTCTCGGGGACATAACGGCCGCCGTATTTGCCGAAGCGGTCGGCGCTCTGCGTCACAGTCATCGTCTCTCCTGTCCGGCGCCCGCCACCGCGGCCGCGAAAGCGCGCATCCGCGCGTGATCCTTGATCCCCGGCGCCGATTCGACGCCGGACGATACGTCAACTACATCGGGCCGCAGCGTCGCCACAGCCGTCTCCACGTTGTCGGGCGCGAGTCCGCCGGCCAGCACGAGCCGGCGCGCACCGCCCCGCTTTGCATCCAGCGCGGCACGCAGCGCTTGCCAGTCGACCTGGACCCCGTTGCCGCCGAGCGAGCCAGCAACGCGCGCGTCGACGAGCAAGGCGTCGGCGGCGTCGAACAGTTCATCGATCCCCGCTGGCAGCGCATCAGTCACGCGGACCACGGCCCACACCTTCGCATTGCTCTGCTCCCGAACCGCCGCGACCTCGGCCGCCGTCGGGTCGGCATGCAGCTGAACGATGTCGAGTCGTGCCGTGCGGGCGACCCGCGCAATCTCCGCAGCCTCGATCCCACCGAACACGCCGACTCGTTCCGCATCGGTCTCGCACGCGTCGAGGACTCGAGCGGCGCGCACCGGGTCGAGCATCCTCGGTCCCCCGGCGAAGATGACGCCAAGATACGAGGCGCCAAGCATCCCGGCGAATGCAGCATCCTCGCCGCGCGTCAGTCCGCAGAATTTGATCTCAGCCATCCGTGCTGCTCGCGCGATCTGCCTTTGCGCGGGGCGCGACGGCCCGCTCGCGCTCGATACGCGACACGCCTGTCAGGGCGCGGACCGCATCGGCGGGAGACGGGGCCGCCGAGACCGCCGAACCGACCAGCACCGCGGTCGCCCCGAGTGATGCGGCGTGCTCGACGTCCGCACGCGAGCTCACGCCGCTCTCGAAGATCGCCAGGCGGTCGGCGGGAATCTGTGGAAGAACTCGCGCGCAGACCGCCGCATCCATCACGAGCGTCTCAAGATTCCGGCTGTTGACCCCGATTACCCGCGCGCCGGCGTCGAGCGCCGTCGCGAGCTCGCGCTCGTCGCGAACCTCGATGAGCGGCTCGATCCCGGCCTCGCGCGCCGCCGCCGCCATCTCGACCAGCGCGTTAGGCGCGAGGGCCCGGGCGATCAGCAGGAGCGCCGACGCGCGCAGCGCCCGCGCCTCGAGGATCTGCAAAGGGTCGATGTGGAAGTCCTTCTTCAGCAACGGGATAGCGACGGCAGCTCGAATTTCTTCGAGGTCTTCCGCCGAGCCGCCGAAGTGGGCGCCCTCGGTGAGGACCGAGATCGCGCGGGCACCGCCGTCGCGGTAGGCGCGCGCCTGCGCGCCGGCGTCGAGCTTCGTGTTGATCGCGCCCTTGCTCGGGCTCCGCCGCTTCACTTCAGCGATGACCGCGACGTCGGGGCCGGCGGTGAGAGCCGCGAAGAACGAGGGGCCGGGAGCGCTGGTCCGAGCCGCCGACTCCAAGGCGAAACGTTGCGTTCGCAACGCGGCGACCCGGTCACGCGTCTCTTCAACGATGCGCCCGAGCGTCCCGGATGGCGGACTCCACAAAGTTGGTGCTTGCACTTCGGGCCTTCTTCGGATATCGTGTTGTTCGGATAATATTCGGGTGCCGGAGCTGAAAGCACCACCGGCGCAAACTAATCGATCGGGTGCGTTCCATGCCGCTCACCAAGCGCCAGCGCGAAATTCTCACTTACCTGACCTCCTATACCGAGGCCAACGGCTACGCGCCGAGCTTCGAGGAGATCGCGTCGCAGTTCGACTACAGCTCGCTCGCGACGGTGCACGAGCACCTGAGCAACCTCGAGCGAAAGGGCTACATCAAGCGCTCCTACAATGAGAGCCGCTCGATCGAGATCCTGCCATCTGAAGCCGTCTCGCGGTCGGTCGAGCTTCCACTGTTAGGCGCCGTTGCCGCCGGTGTTCCAATCGAAGCGATGTCGAGTGGGGAAACGCTCGCGGTGCCGGAAGAGTTCATCCGCCGCGGCGGCAACCATTACGCGCTCAAGGTCCGCGGGAACTCGATGGTCGACGCGCACATCAGCGACGGCGACTTCGTCGTCGTCAATGAGCGCCAGCGCGCTGACAATGGCGAGATGGTCATCGCGATGATCCAGGGGACCTCCGCCACCGTCAAGAAGTTCTACCGCGAGCGCGACGGCCGCATCCGGCTCCAGCCGGCGAACGAGACGATGTCGCCCATCTACGTCCACGAGAACGACATCAGCATCCAGGGCGTGGTCGTGGGAGTCTTGCGGCGGTACTAGGACGGCGGGAGTGATGCGCGGGAGAGAAACCGCGTACAGCGATGCGCGGGAGAGAAACCGGGTACAGCGATGCGTGGGAGAGAGACCGCCTACCGCGATGCGCGGGGGAGAAAAAGCCTCCAGCGATTACGCCTGGGTGGCGGCTCGGAGGCGGTCCAGTGCGGCTGATCCTGCGCCGTTGGTGACTGCGGCTTCGGCCAGCGCGACCCCGGCTGCGTAGGACGCCGCCATCCCGCCGACATAGAGCGCCGCGCCGGCGTTGAGCACCACCGCCGCCCGGGCGCCGCGTGTTCCCTGCCCCTGCAGCACCAGCTCGATCACCCGGGCGTTATCCGCGGGCATCGCGCCGACGAGGTCGCCCGCCGCGATGTCCTCGTAACCATGGTCGCGAGGGTCGATGGTCCACTCGCGCTGCGCCTCACCGCGGATTTCGATGACGTGCGTCAGGCCTAACGGCGAGATCTCGTCCATTCCCGGCTCGCCGTAGACGATCATCGCGTGGACGGTGCCGAGCGACGCGAGTGCGCCGGCCATCAGCGGCAGCCGCCGCCGCTCGGAGACACCGACCACCTGCCGCCCCGCCTCGGCGGGATTGGCGAGCGGGCCGACGATGTTCATCACCGTCGGCAGCGCGAGCTCGCGGCGCACCGGGCCGACGTGGCGCATCGCCGGATGCATCAGCGGCGCGTACATGAAGACGATCCCGGCGCTGGCGAGGACGTCGGCCATCTGCTCGACCGGAATGTCGATCGCGACGCCTAACGCCTCGAGCACGTCGGCGCTCCCGCTCTTGCTGGTGAACGAGCGGTTCCCGTGCTTGGCGACGCGGGCCCCGGCGCCGGCGGCGACGAGCGCCGCGGCGGTCGAGATGTTGAAGGTCTGGATCGTCCCGCCGCCGGTGCCGCAGGTGTCCACCAGGTCGCCGGGACGCTCGCAGGGGAGCCGGACCATGGCGTCGCGCAACGCGTGCGCGGCACCGGCGACTTCGTCAGCCGTCTCGCCCTTCACCCGCAGCGCCATCAGCAGCGCCGCGACCTGGGCCGCGGTCGCCTCGCCGCTCATCACGACGTCGAAGGCGCGCCGGGACTGTTCGGCGGTCAGCGTCTCCTGCGCGGCCAGCGCGCGGAGCGCCTCGCGAAGAGGTTCGATCGGCACTGCCTAACGTGCGGCGGCGAACGCGTGCAGCAGCCGGTCGCCGAGCTTCGCCCGGGTCGCGACCAGCGAGATCACCAGCGCGAGCAGGCGGACGCGTTCGACGTCCTCATCGACGAAGACTCCGCGCTGCGCCCGGTTCGTCAGGTTGACCACGCCGACGAGCTCGTCGTGATAGACCAGGGGGAAGCTGATGAACGAGCCGGTCGTGAAGTACTGGTCGCGGAGGAGGGGGTGGGTCTGCGCATCGGCGACGTCCATCACGAGCAGCGGCTCGCGTGACTGGGCGACCCGCCCCGACACCCCTTCGCCGATCTTCACCCGCGAGGTCACCGCAACGTTAGGCGCGATCCCGCGGGCGGCCGCAAGGTAGAGGTTTTCCCCGTCCGGTGCGACGAGCATCAGCGAGCAGCGGGCCGCCTGCATGTCGTCGCCGACGAGCGCCAGCAGGCTGTCGACCAGTTCCTGCGGGTCCTCGGTCGCGGCATCGAGCGTCAGCACCCGGTCGATCAGGTAGATGGTCCGCGTCTTCTGGCGAAGCGATTCGCTGCGCCGGTGCAGCTCGACGTGCGCCTTCTCCAGCTGTTCGACCGCGGCGAGCACCTGCTGCTCGACGGCTTGCGCCCGACGGGCGGACTTGCGCGCCTCTTCGCTCGCGCGGGCAATCTCCGCCTCGAGCGATACCACCCGGGCGGGATCGGCGCCTCCCCCGCCCTGCGCCTGCTGCAGCTGCTGCTCGAGGATCCCGAGCTTCCGCACGTAGTCACCGTGAACGCGCTGCGTGACTTCCTCGAGCGTCTTCACGGCTTCCTCGCGCGCCTCACGTTCGGCGAAACGGGCGAACGCGAGCTCGAACAGCGCAACCGATGGCGCGAAGCGCTCGGAGGCACGCGTCCCGAAGATCTTTTTCGGCTCGTAGAGCGCGATGACCGCCGCGAGGTGGCCGTCGGCGCGCACCCCGCGCAGCGAGAGCCATCCCCCTTCCGCCTGCGCGCGGAGGCGGAACAGGCGCGCATACTCGTCCGACTGCTCACCGAGATCGACGAACTGCCCCCCAGCGGCAACCGTCAGGCGGGTCGAGTTCGGGAGGTGATCGAAGGTCGTTTCGACCGCGCTCCGCTCGACGGTGCCCCCGGTCGGCGTGAGCCGATCGCTCAGCATCTCGCGGCGACCGTCGTACCGCAGCAGCGCGACGTTCGACGCGCGATCCACCTCGGCGAGCCCCTCGCCGAGCGCGACGAGGGCAGCGTCGAGATCGGGAGCGACGCTGAGCGCGTGCGCGAGTGAAGCGAGGGTGCGTGGAGGCATCCAAAGGAGACGCGCGCTCGGCGGTTGCGGCAACGCGTCGTGCGCAGAGAGAGTCGGGTCGAGCGAGGCGAAAGGATGACGCGCTGTCCGAATGAAGTCAATCGCGCGTGCGGCTGAACACGATGCGGTTCGCTTGACTTGATCGGTCGCCCGGGTAACTTCACTCGCGATGGAGGCGCGCACGGTCCAGCTGGTTCTGCACTATGACGGCGGCGCTTTCGCCGGGTGGCAGCGGCAGCGGACCGAGCGAACTGTCCAGGGCGCGCTCGAGGAAACACTCGCTCGCGTCTGCGCGACCCCGGTGCCGGTGACCGGCGCCGGACGGACGGACGCTGGCGTCCACGCGCGGGGGCAGGCGGCCGGAGTTCGGCTCGCGGCGAAGTGGACGCCGCAATCGATCCGGCGCGCGCTCAACGCGACGCTGCCGCCGGATGTCTGGATCGCGGCGGCGTACGAGATGCACCCGGAGTTTCACGCGCGGTACAGTGCGGTCGCGCGCCGCTACACCTACGTCGTCGGAACCGACGAGGAGGCGGCGTCACCCTTCCGGCGTTCGCGCGAGCTGGTCGAACGGCAACCGCTCGACCGTAGCCTCCTCGATGAGGCAGCGCGCGTGATCGTCGGCGAGCACTGCTTCCGCGGCTTCGCGGTCCAGGGCACGGCGCCGGAGACGGACGACCATCGCTGCGCAGTCGCGTTTGCACGATGGGTGGACCGGCCGGGGGGACTCGCGTTCGAGATCGAGGCCAACCGCTTTCTCCATCACATGGTGCGCTTCCTCGTCGGGACGATGCTCGAGATCGCGCGCGGCCGCCGTGCGCTGGAATCGTTAGGCGCGCTGCTCGTCGCCGCCGACAACCGCGCCGTGTCGCCCCCTGCCCCGGCGCACGCGCTCTTCCTCGACCGCGTCGAGTATCCGGCGTCGCTCTACCTCGACCGATGAAGATCTTCCTCCTGACCACGTCGCCGGAGGAGGTCCGGTGGGCCGAATCGAATGGGCTCATCGACGCCGTCGTGACGACGCCGACGCTCCTCGCAAGGAACCCGCGCGTCGATGCCCGCGAGCTGCTCGAGGAGCTGGTCTCGGCGACGCGGCTCCCGGTGTGCGCCAGCGTCGGCGCGGTGAACGCGCACGACATCTACACGCAGAGTCGCGAGCTGGCCAAGCTCTCCGAGGACATCATCATCCAGGTGCCCCTCGTCGAGGACGCAATCGTGGCGATCCGGCGATTGTCGAGCGAAGGAGTGCGCGTCGCCGCGGACCTCGTGTTCAACGCGGCCCAGGCGCTGCTGGCGGCGAAGGCCGGTGCGCGCATCGTCAGTACTTCGCTCGAGCAGCTCGACGTGATGGGCGATCACGGCGTGAACGTCGTCCGCGAGATTCGCGCGGTATTCGACGCCGAATCGACACCCTGCGACATCCTCGCCGCCGGACCCGCGACCGCCGCCCGCTTCACCGAATGCGCGCTCGCCGGCGCACACGCGGTCTCCGTCACCCCCGAAACGTTGCGCGCATTTCTCGTCCATCCACTCACCGACCGCGGCGTCGACCAGTTCCTCGCCGAGCTGGCCAGGCAGCCGCGGACGCGAGCACTCACATGACGCACCGAGCTCCCTGTACCGCCGCGGACATCGCGCTCCGCGCGCTCGTCCTCATCGGGGTCGTAGCCTGCAACGCCGCATCGAACGCGACCAGCGCGCAGGACAGCTCCCATTCGATGGGTGTGCTGCCCGTCGCCGAGGCCACCGCGAAGGTCGATGCGTCGCGCCGCACCGCGATCACCCAGGCAGTCGCTCGCGTCGCACCGTCAGTCGTCACCGTGCAGACCGAGATTCTCCAGCGCGTCGCGGCTGACCCGTTCGAGGCGTTCTTCGGCGGCCAGTCCGGCCAGCGAGTGACCCCGGGACTCGGGTCCGGCTTCGTCGTCAGGCAGGACGGCGTGATCGTCACCAACGCGCACGTCGTCGCCGGCGCGACCCGTGTCTCGATCGCCATGCGCGACGGCACGACCTACCCGGCGAAGATCCTCGGAGTCGATGAGACCAACGACCTCGCGGTGCTCAAGATCGACAAGACCGGGCTCCCGGTCGCACCGTTAGGCAATTCCGACAGCCTGATCATCGGCGAGTGGGCGGTCGCGATCGGGAATCCGTACGGCTTTCTCCTCGGCAACAGCGAGCCAAGCGTGACTGCCGGCGTGATCAGCGGTACAGGGCGCAATCTCGTTGGCGCGAGCGAGGGAAGCGGCGTCTACGTCGACATGGTGCAGACGGACGCGGCGATCAACCCGGGAAACTCCGGCGGGCCATTGCTCAACGCCGCGGGCGAGGTGGTCGGCGTCAACAGCTCGATCTATTCGCCGAGCGGCGGCTCGATCGGTCTCGGCTTCGCAATCCCGATCAATCGTGCGCGTCGGGTTGCCGACGATCTGCTCGCCCATGGCGCGGTCCGGCGGCCGTGGATCGGCGTGAAGCTGGAACTGCCGACCAGCGACAACCCGCGCGACGCGATCAGCTCCGGGGTGATCATCAACACCGTGGTACCGGGCTCGCCCGCGGCGAAGGCTGGCCTCCACCCGGGCGACACGATCGTTACCGCCGGGACTCGCACGCTGCGCAACCCATTCGATTGGGAGGCCGAGCTGCTCGACCTGCGTGTCGGCGAGAATGTCCCGCTCAAGGTGATGCACAACGGTCGCGCGCAGACCGTGAACGTCACCGTCGCCGACATGCCGGAAGTCAGCGCCGAGAAAGTGCAGGTGCTGCGCGAGATGGAGCTCATAACGCTCACGCCGGCCATCCGCGCCGAGCGCGGCATCCGCAGCGCGCAGGGCGCGGTGATCTACAAGACGAGCGATCGT
>JAICUE010000516.1 GCA_025936015.1 Gemmatimonadaceae bacterium | reverse complement strand
GGCGCGACGTCCACGCCGGTGAGCGTCCGGATCGCGAAGCCATGAAAATCGGGGCGGAGCCGGAGACTCAGCGAATCCACGACGCCGCCGAGCAGCGCGCGGCTCGTCAGCAGCTGGATCTGCGACAGTTGCGGGTTGATCGTCCGGCCGTTAGGCTCCGCCGGATCCGCGTCGCTGATCCCCTCGGTCATCGATTGGCGGAGATCGGCGAGCCGCAGCGTCGCGGTCGCGCGATAGCGCGGATAGCTGTCATGCACGAACCACGCAGCAGCGCCGGAGATCGCCCCGGTGACCAGCGCGACGGTCCAGAAGCGGCGCTTCAGGATGCGCATGACGTCGCGCAACCCGATTCCCTCGTGCGATTGGGCGCCGATGAACGATGCATCGGCCGCTCGACGCGGCAGCAGCGAGTTGCCGGCGCGACTGTTTCGGTTGTCGGGCATGCTAGTGCCTCTTGAATCCGTAGTACGTGGCGGCCGCGAGCGCCGCGGCAACGCTGGCGAGTGGCGCGACGTGGTCGCGCAGCACCGACGTTTGCCGATCGACCCACACCTGGTCGCCCGAGCGCACGTCGAGCGGTGCGCCTCGCTTCGCCGCGCCGGAGAGGTCGATGACGATCTCGCGATTGTCGCGCACGAGCCGCACGCGATCCATCGCGCCCCGGTCGGTGGGTCCACCCGTCATCGCGACGACTTGCGCGAGCGAGGTGTTCGGTGGAACGAGCACCACGCTCGGCGCCCTCACTTCGCCGCTGACGCCGACGTGCAGCAGCGGCTGCACCGCCACCTGCGGCTCGACGACATACGTCTTCAGGAAGTCGTGGACGTCCCCTTCGACCTCGGCGATCGGGACGCCGGCGACGTGCAGCGCGTGGTAGACGGGGTGGGCGATCGTTCCGTCGCCATTGATCGTGAAGTCGCCACTCAGCTCGGGGCGCTGCCATACCGTTAGGCGGAGGACGTCGCCCGGCCTGAGGACGACGCGGCTCGCGTCGTCGGATCGGGACTGCGCGCCTGCTGACGCGGCTGCGGCGAGGAGAATGACCGGGCACAATAGCCAGCGCAGCGGGGGGAATCGCATCGGTGTGGGGGGAATCGGGAGGCGGGCCGCGTTCGGGATGAGGGCGCTGGGGATTCATTTCCCGTGCCCCATCGCGGGCGGCGAGCGCTCGATTGCCGCGCATGCCAAGTGGTTGTCCCGCAACGTGCTGCGAGCGCCCGCGAAACGCGGCGCCAGCGGCGGCCATGGCACGCGCGAAGAAGTGTGGCGAGCACGCGACATCATGCTGCACGACCTGTAGCGGCCTGACCACGTGCGTCCGGTTCACGCGACCGCCGCTCGATTGGGCGCGCGGACTATCCCGTTGAACGGCAAGACGTTGCCGCCGCGCATCCAGCGCATATCGCATCGGAACCCGTTCTTGCGTTCACCCGACCGTTAGTCACGGCCGGACGGCGCACGCGTCGCGCCTTACGGCCGGTCAGGCGATGAAGCTGGCGCGCCAGGGAACGGAGACAGCGTGATATGCGCGTGACCTCGCTCGGACATGCTGGGCTCAGCGTCGAGACGTCGGGCGCGCGTGTGCTTTGCGATCCGTGGCTCTCGCCGGAGGGAGCGTTCCAGGCATCGTGGTTCCCCTTTCCCGACAACGCACACCTCATCTCCGACGCATTGCGCCCACCGAGCGCGGTCCTGCTCACGCAGAGTGAGCGTGATCGCGTTGATCCGTGGCTTCTCGATCAACTCTCGATCGGCGCGCCCGCGCTCGCGTGCAACACGACCGCTCCGAGCGTCCGTCGCGTGCTCTCGGATTCAGCGCGCCGGCGTGTCGCCGAAGCGGCGCCCTGGCAGAAAGTCGCGCTCGCGTCAGGCACGACGGTGTTCTTCGTTCCTGAAGACTCGCCATTGAGCCGGCGCGCCGCCCTCGTCATTCGCGACGGCGACGAGACGATCGTCGATCTCGGCGGTACTCGACTCGCC
>JAICUE010000329.1 GCA_025936015.1 Gemmatimonadaceae bacterium | reverse complement strand
CCGATCGAGAGCAGCAACGTCGTCAACATCGAGCCCGGCAGCGACGGCGCACTCGGCTTCAGCACGATCGGCCGCGGATGCAGCGTGCGGAAGAGATAGACGCTGATGTGAATGAACGGGACGAGGATCGCCGCGAGCAGCCCGAGCACCGCCGAGTAGCGCGCGCGCATCGAACGCTCCTCGATCGACTGCCGGAGGAGCAGGAGTCCGAGCACGACGAACCAGAGGAACAGCGTCAGCGTCAGGCGCGCATCCCACGTCCACCACGTGCCCCAGACTGTCTTTCCCCAGATCGGCCCGGTCAGCAATACCACCGACATGTACACCAGCCCGACCTCGGCTGCGCTCTCGGCCATTCGGTCGAGTCGCGGATCGCGGAGCCAGAGATAGAGCGCCGACGTCACCGCGAGCAATCCGAACGCGACGTAGAGCGCGATGAACGCCGAGGGGACGTGGATGTAGAAGATCTTCTGTGCCGGTCCCTGTCGCGCCTCCACCGGCGTGAACCAGATCGCGCGCGTGACCGCGCCGGCCACCGCGATCAGGCCGGCGAGCAGGACTCCGTCAATCGAGCGAGTGCGCTGCGCGATGGGAATTTGATTCATTGCTGAGTAAGCTAACGCACTACTCGTCCGCGATCACGGTGTACGCGAGTCCGCAGGCGACGACGAAGACGATGTCGTACGCACCGAGCAGCTTGAGCCACCCGATCGTTTCGTTGACGGGACGGCCGCCCATCAGCCGCGCCGTCGCCTGCGCGGCTGCCGTCACGACCGGGACGAAGAATGGCAGCGCGAGCACCGGCAGCAGGAGCTCCGACGCGCGCGTGCTCGTGGTCATCGCGCCGAACAGCGTCCCGACCGCGACGAGCCCGATCCCGGCGAGCAGCGCGATCCCGCCGAGTGGAAGCACGACGCGCGCGAACTCGAGGTTGTAGACCACGAGCACCGCCGGGATCGACACCAGCTGCACGAGCAGCACGAGCGCGAGATTGCCGAACGCCTTTCCCGCGTAGATCGCGGTGCGCGGAATCGGCGCGCCGAGCAGGACGTCCATCGCCCGGTCGGCCTGCTCGACTCCGAACGCGCGATGGAGGCCGAGCAATCCGGAGAACGTGAAGATCACCCAGAGCAATCCCGGCGCGAGATCGATAGCGGCGACCGCGGTCGGGTCCCAGGCGAAGTTGAAGATCACGATCGACAGCAGCGAGAGCGCGAGCGCGGCGAGCAACGCAGTGCGAGTCCGCAGCTCGACGATCATGTCCTTCCGCGCGATGAGCCACGCTGCCGCGAGGAACGACGGCGGCTCGAGGTGCCGTTCGTCTCCAGCGACTGCTTCTTCGACGGCACTCACCGGTCCGGCGACGAGATCCGCGCTCACGATGCGACCACCTCGCGGTAGCGACGGATGAACGCGTCCGGCTCGCCGCTGGCGATGCGCGGTTCGTGGAGCGCGATCTTGCCGCGGCGCATCACCGCGACCTGCGTCGCGAGCGCCAGCCCTTCGCGCACGTCATGGGTGACGAGCAGCAACGCCGCGCCATCGCGGGCGAGCTCGGCCAGCGTCTCGGCGAGGGTGGCCGAGCCGGCGTCATCGAGGCCGGTGAACGGTTCGTCGAGGAGCAGCACGCGCGGCGCGTGGACGAGGGCCCGAGCGACGGTCACGCGCTGCTGCATTCCGCGCGAGAGCGAGCGCACGGCGGTATCGGCGCGGTCGGCGATCGCCAACCGCGCGAGCGCGGCGGCGGCGGCGGCCCGGGCGTCGGGCACTCCGTGCAGCCGCGCCGCGAACTCGACGTTCTCGAGGGCGGTCAGCGCCGGATAGAGCATCGTCTGGTGCGAGATGAGGCCGACGACCGCGCGAGCGCTCGCGCCCCCCGGCAGGGTGACGCCGTCGACCCGTGCCTCGCCGGCTGTTGGCCTCAGGAGACCAGCGAGCAGCCGGAGCAGGGTGGTCTTCCCCGCACCGTTAGGCCCGAAGAGGGCGAGGCATTCCCCCGCCTCGATGGCGATGTCGATCCGGTCCACGGCACGCCGCGTCCCGAAGGCGCGAGTGAGCGCAGCCGCTTCTACGAGAGCCACGTCGCGTGACCGGGAGGGCGAGACATGGGCAAACGTTAGCGGGGGTGTGCTGCTTTGGCCATTGTCGAGAGAGGCCGTAAGCGATAAGCGGTAAGCAGGCAGCGCGCGGCGTCGGAGCGACGTCGCCCCAACTTCGGCACTGCTGCTTACCGCTTACAGCTTATCGCTTACTGCCCGGTTCTCAGCCTTCGAACTCGAAGAGGTGCTCGAGCTTCGTCAGCAGGAGCAGGTAGCGAACCTGCTGCGGGGCGCCGGCGATCCACATGCGGATCCCGAGCTCCTTCGCTTTCTTCTGGACCACGACGAGAATGCCGAGGCCACTTGCGTCCATCTCGGTGGTGCGCGACATGTCCAGCGCGAACTCCTTCACCGACTGGGCAGCGGCACGCTCGAGGTACGCGATTGCGTCCTTTCGGAACTGCGCTCGCGTCTCGGCGACCAGGCGGTCGGGCGCCGCGATGGAGCGGGCGACCGGCTCCGCGAGGAGCGCTGGATCGGGATTGGATTTTTCGGGGACTCCACCGACGAGGCGGAGGTGCTGACGGGCAGCCCGGACGCCACTCGCCGGCGCGGCCGGCTGGGGGATCAACGGGTGCTGCTGTGCTTCGGATGCGATGTGCCGACGGCTCACCTTCGGCAACCGGACGATCTCCATATAGAGACTCCTGGCTTTGCGTCCCCGCCTCACGACGGGTTTGCGGTATCGGGTGACCTGCTGGTGGACTTCAGTTGTGCCCGACCCTAAAGCGAGGGTCGTGCCATGACTTTGCAGTCCTCAAGCCTGTGATTTACTTCGACTTACCGGGATGCGGCGAGATTCTTGACAGTGAATAGCCCTTGGCTAATGCAGAAAGAATGGCGGATGGCGAAACGCCCTGTGGCCAAATAAGTGACAGTCTGATTTTGGCGGACACTTTGACGCGATCGCATTCAATCATGACAGTTCAACAGCTGGACCCCGACCTCTGGCTCCTCGACCTGGATTTTCAGGGCGTGCCTAACGTCATCGCTGCCTGGCTCGTTACCGGGCGCGAGGGACACACCCTCATCGAGACCGGACCCGGGTCGACGCTGCCCACGCTCGAGCGCGCGATCGCCGAGACCGGCGCGCGGATCGACGAGGTCACCCAGCTCGCGGTGACGCACATTCATCTCGATCATGCCGGAGCCGCCGGCTCGCTGATGCGCCGGTTGCCGAACGCGCGACTCTTCGTGCACCCGGTCGGCGCTCCTCACATGATCGATCCATCCAAGCTCCTCGCCAGCGCAACACGGATCTACGGCGACGCGATGGACCGGCTCTGGGGTGCGTTCGAGCCGGCACCCGCGGAGCGCGTCGTCGTCCTCGCCGACGGCGCCGAGCTCCGCGCTGGTGACCGCACGCTGCGTGCGCTGCACACGCCCGGACACGCGTCGCACCACATCGCCTTCGTCGACATGGAACGTCGCACCGCCTTCACCGGCGACGTCGCCGGCGTGCGTCTGGGCGCGACACCGTATGTCCGTCCACCCACTCCCCCGCCCGACATCGACATCCCCGCCTGGCACGCGAGCGCGCATCGCCTGCGCGCACTCGGCCTGCGCGCGCTCGACCTCACTCACTTCGGTCGCACGACCGGCGCCGCGAGCCACCTCGACACCCTCGTCCGCAACCTCGATGACTGGCTCGCCTGGACCGCCGAGCGCCTCCGCCGCGGCGAAGACCCCAGCACGATCGCCGACGAGCTGCTGCGGAAGGGCGAGATGGACGTCATCCGCGCCGGCGGCTCCGCCACCGACGCCATCGCCTACGAGCTGGCCAGTCCATCGAGGATGAGCGTCGACGGCATTGCCCGGTATATCCGGAAGTCACGCGCCTAACGGCGCGGCGGAACGGAATAGTGCGGAAGTGGGG
>JAICUE010000283.1 GCA_025936015.1 Gemmatimonadaceae bacterium | reverse complement strand
GCGACACCGTATGTCCGTCCACCCACTCCCCCGCCCGACATCGACATCCCCGCCTGGCATGCAAGCGCGCATCGCCTCCGCGCACTCGGCCTCCGCGCCCTCGACCTCACCCACTTCGGTCGTACGACGGGCGCCGCGAACCACCTCGACACCCTCGTCCGCAACCTCGACGACTGGCTCGCCTGGACCGCCGAGCGCCTTCGCCGCGGCGAAGACCCCAGCACGATCGCCGACGAGCTGGTGCGGAAGGGCGAGATGGACGTCATCCGCGCCGGCGGCTCCGCCACTGACGCCATCGCCTACGAGCTGGCCAGTCCATCGAGGATGAGCGTCGACGGGATTGCCCGTTACATCCGGAAGTCACGCGCCTAACGGCGCGGCGGAACGGAATAGTGCGGAAGTCTCGAAACGGAAAGGACGGAAGTCTCGAAACCAAAAGGATGGAAGTCTCGAAACCGGCTGAGCGATTGCAGTTTCGAGACTTCCGAGCACCGTGCAGTTTCGAGACTTCCACGCATCGTGCAGTTTCGAGACTTCCACGCTCCTTCTGTTTCGAGACTTCCGCACTATTCCGTTTCGAGACTTCCAAGCATCGTGGCGGCTTCGAGACTTCCGCGCTCCTTCTGCTTCGAGACTTCCGCACTTCTCCGTTTCGAGACTTCCAAGCATCAGGCATTTTTCGCACGCCCCCCGGCCTTGCCCCCATCGCCGCCCCCCGCCACCATTGGAAACACGCACGTCGCGCCGCGAACGACCCACCGCAGGCGCCCTCCTGCTCATCTCACTTGCCGGAGTCATGACTGACATCGACGTCCTGCTGACGGAGAACCGGAAGTTCGCGCCTGACGCTGCCTTCCGGCGCGCGGCCCACATCTCGAGTCGAGAGCTGTACGACTACGCCGCCGCCGACCCCGTCGGATTCTGGGAAGGGATGGCCCGCGAGCTCGCGTGGACCACGCCATGGACGAAGGCGCTCGAGTGGACGCCACCGCACGCGAAGTGGTTCGTCGGCGGGAAGCTCAACGCCGCCTACAATTGCGTCGACCGGCACGTCGCCGGCTCGCGCCGCAACAAGGCGGCGCTGGTCTGGGAAGGCGAGCCCGGCGACCGGCGGACGCTGACGTACTGGGACCTCTTCATCGAGGTCCAGAAGTGCGCCAACATGCTCGCAGCGTTGGGCGTGAAGAAGGGCGACCGCGTCGTCATCTACCTGCCCCTCGTCCCCGAAGCGGTGATCGCGATGCTCGGCTGCGCCCGCATCGGCGCGATTCACTCGGTGATCTTCGGCGGCTTCTCCCCCGATTCGGTGCGCGACCGCGTCAACGACGCGGAAGCGAAGATTGTCATAACGGCGGACGGCGGCTATCGCCGCGGGCAGATCGTCCCGCTCAAGCGCAACGTCGACAAGGCGCTCGAGGATTGCCCCTCGGTCGAGAAGGTGATCGTCGTCCGGCGTCGTCCCGGCGCGGAGGGCGACGAAGCATTCGCCACGATGCAGGAGGGGCGCGACCTCTGGTGGCACCGGCTGATGGCGCGCGCGCCATCGAAGCACGAGCCGGTGCCGATGGACGCCGAGGATGTGCTCTACATCCTCTACACGTCAGGCACTACGGGCAAGCCGAAGGGAATCGTCCACACCACCGGCGGCTACCTCACCGGTGTCACGATGACGACGAAGTACGTCTTCGACCTCAAGGAGGATGACGTCTTCTGGTGCACCGCCGACGTCGGTTGGGTGACGGGGCATTCGTATCTCGTCTACGGACCGTTAGCCAATGGTGCCACGTGCGTGATGTACGAGGGAGCGCCCGACTGGCCGGAGAAGGATCGCTTCTGGGACATCTGCGAGCGGCACGGCGTGACGATCCTCTACACCGCGCCGACCGCGATCCGCGCATTCATGAAGTGGGGCGACCAGCATCCGCAGAAGCACGACCTCTCGCGCCTGCGCCTGCTCGGCTCCGTCGGTGAGCCGATCAACCCTGAAGCATGGATGTGGTATCGCGACGTCATCGGCGGCGGACGCTGCCCGATCGTCGATACCTGGTGGCAGACGGAGACGGGCGCGATCGTGATCTCCGCGCTTCCCGGTGTCACCGAGACGAAACCCGGCAGCGCGACCTTCCCTCTCCCCGGCTACAGTGCCGAGCTGGTCGACAATTCCGGCAGGATCATGAAGACCGGCGGCGGCCTGCTCGCGATGACCAGGCCGTGGCCATCGATGCTGCGCACGATCTGGAACGACGACAAGCGCTACGTGCAGACCTATTTCTCCAAGTGGCCCGAGCATCCCGACTACTACTTCGCCGGCGACGGCGCCAAGCGTGACGACGACGGCTACTTCTGGATCCTCGGCCGCGTCGACGACGTGCTCAACGTCGCCGGCCACCGGATCGGGACAATGGAGGTCGAGTCCGCGCTCGTCGAGCATCCATCGGTCGCTGAGGCAGCGGTGGTCGGCCGCGCGCACGAGCTGAAGGGGCAGGCGCTGGCAGCGTTCGTCACCCTGCGCGAGGGGCAGCACGCGACCCCCGCGCTCCGCGACGAGCTGCGCGAGTTCGTCGCTGAGAAGATCGGCGCGATCGCCCGCCCCGACGACATCCTCTTCAGCGCCGACCTCCCGAAGACCCGCTCGGGGAAGATCATGCGCCGCCTCCTCCGCGACATCGCCGAGGGCAGAGCGTTAGGCGACACGACGACGCTGGCCGACCCGAACGTGGTGGCCAGCCTGAAGGAGCAGTACGAAGCGCAGGAGAGCTGACTAGCTTTCCACCATGGCTGAAAAGACTTCGAATGCAGCGGTGACCGTCCGCGCGGCGACGCCGCGCGATTCGATCGCGGTCCGCGCACTGATCGACCTGTTCGTCGCGAGCGGGACGCTGCTCCCGCGGAGCGAGGAGTTCATCGCGACCTACGCGCACAACTTCGTCGTGGCGGAAGTCGCCGGCGAGGGGATCGTCGGCTGCGCCTATCTCGACGAATACTCGCCGAGCATCGCCGAGCTGCGGTCGCTGGCGGTGTCGCCGGACTGGCAGGGCGCCGGCGTTGGGCGGGCGCTGGTGGAGGGAATCGAGCGGCTGGCGCGGACGCGCGAGTACACGACTCTGTTCGCGGTGAGCAACGACGAGGCGTACTTCAAGCGTTATGGTTTCGTGCGGCGGGAGATCCCGGAGCTCGATCGGGAGCGGAGTGAGGTGAGCCGGTACAAGGGAGTGTACGCGAAAGAGCTGTGACGTCGGGCCGGGCGCGCTACCACGAGAATCAAGTGCGTTCGACGCGTGGTGCGATCCAGGGCATCTCGGCACGTCGGTACGTTTCGTCCAAACTCACTCGCGGCGCCTGTCGCCAGCCGGCACCCACCGGCGGGAATCACCCCGCCTAACGCAGAAACCGCCGCGCCACCTGTTCCAGCCGGTCATCCCCGGCCCGTTCCGCCGCCTCGCGCATCTCCTCGACGAACGGGCGCAGCTTCGGCTCGCCCCAGTAGTACCCCGTCGCCCGCTCGGCGAGCTGCGTCTCGTTGACTCGAGCGCCCTCGAGCAGCGCACGCGCCGCCGCGCGATCGTAGCCCGGATCCTCGCGCGCCGGCAGTTCGTAATCGCGGTGCGGCATCTCGCCTTCCGCATCGTCCCGCAGGAATGCCATCGACATCTCACACCTCTCGACTAGCCGCGCGCCGCGCGCGCGTTGACTCACGAAGTTAACCAGAAGTCGAGTGCAGATCGGCCGAGTAGATGTGCCAGGTCCGCTGCTCTGCTGTCGCACCGTCGACCATCGCCCGCCGCAGCGTGTACGTCCCGGTGAAGTGCTGTTTCCGGCCGTCGCTCAGCGTCGCCTCGACATCGACGGGCACCGTCGCGTACTGCGAGCCTGCCGCGCCTTCCATCCCTGGTTCGCCGTGGATCGTTACGTGAACCGCAGCGGTTCGCGCGAATCCCGCGGTGAACTCCGTGCGCGTCTTGCCGCTCACGCGGCCGGATTGTTCCCACAGCGCGTACGCGCCATCATAGTCCTGCGCGGTGATGTCGTCGTAATACTGCTGCACGACTTGCGCCGCGCCGTTATCGCTGATGGAGTCGCCGTTCGAGCGCTCCGCCGCCGGGTGAGAGCTGTCGAGCACTGCCTGGCTGGCTTGGCGCGCGGTATCTCGCATGCCGGGCTCCGATGGGCGGCAAGCCGCAACCCCGGCCAGCGCGACGAGGCTGCAGAGGATTCGAGCGATCATGGTCTTCTCCGTGTAGTGGCACTCCAGCAACGCCGCTCGTACGACGCCTAACGGCGCTCGCTCTCCCTCACTACCTCTGCGCGCAGATTCCGGAAGGTGATCGAATAGCGTAGCGCATCGACCGCCGGAATGCTGTGCTCCCACTCCGTCCGCGACGGACCGCGCAGCAAATAGGCCGACCGCGGCTCCGCGATGAGCGACGCTCGCTCCCACTTTTCACCCTGCTTGCGCCGCAGCCGGAAGGTACACGACGACAGCAGGGAGATCCCGATCACGTCGCCGAACACCGCCTTGTCGCGATGCCACCCGAT
>JAICUE010000122.1 GCA_025936015.1 Gemmatimonadaceae bacterium | reverse complement strand
CGGAAGACCGCTGGCGCCCTTCGCGCGGGCAGCCGCATACCGGCGCGCCGCGCGCATGTCGAAGACTGGATCACCATCCTCATCGTGAATCACTTCCTCGCGGGCGCCGACGCGTATGTCGCCGCGAATCTCTGGGACGTTCCGACTGACGTGAGTGTCTCGCCCGCGCCGAGCGGTGGGGTCCAGCTCGGCGCTCGCTTCGCATGGTGAGCCCGGCGGCGCCGATCGGCGTCTTCGACTCCGGCATCGGCGGCCTCACCGTCGCCCGCGAGCTGATGCGGCAGCTTCCCGAGGAGAGCATCATCTACTTCGGCGATACCGCCCGCGTCCCGTACGGCCCGAAGAGCCCCGACACCGTTAGGCGGTACAGCCGTGAGATTGCCGCCTATCTGCGCGAGCGCGGAGTCAAGGCACTCGTGATCGCCTGCAACACCGCGACCGCCCATGCGCTCGCCACCCTGCAGGCCGAAGAGTCCATACCAGTGATCGGTGTCGTCGAGCCAGGTGCCCGCGCTGCCGTTACCGCAAGTCGCGGCGGCCGCATTGGCGTGATTGGTACCCTCGGCACGATCCGCTCGAGCGCCTACGAGCGCGCGATCCTCGCCCTGCGCCCCGACGCGCATGTCGTCGCTCGACCCTGTCCGCTCTTCGTCCCACTCGTTGAGGAGGGCTGGCTCGATCACGAGGCCACCAGGCTCGTCGCCAGCGAGTATCTCACTGCCTTTGCTGCCGATCGCGTCGATACCCTTGTCCTCGGCTGTACGCACTACCCGCTGCTCAAGCCGCTGATCGCCGAAGTGCTCGGCCCTGGTGTCGCGCTCATCGACAGCGCCGAGCAGACCGCGGCCGAGGCCCGCCGCGTGCTCGCCGCTCGCAATCTCCTCGCGCCCGCAGGTTCCGGCGCCGTTAGGCGCTGGGTTGCTTCCGACGCCCCCGATCAGTTCCTACGAATGGCCGAGCGATTTCTCGGCGCGCCGATCGAGGGCGTGGAGACGCACACCCTCGGCTGAGCCGTTCGGGTCCCACCGCAGCAGCTCGACGAGCGCTGGCGTGATTTTCAGGTAGGTCGGCGCCTCGAGCCAGGACCCCGCGTTCGCATAGACCCCGCCGTTAGGCGCACGCTCCAGCGTCGCGACGTGTGAGTGGCCGAAAAGCACGAGGTCGAGCGACGGGTCGAGCGCGAGCTGCTCGAGCGCGACGGCGCGCAGTCCCGTGCCGTCATCCGGCGCCCGGTGCACCCGGCTCGCCTCCGAGCTTCCGGTGGCCAGCCTGCTCCCCAGGTCCGGGTGAAGCATCCGGAACGCGCGCACCGACAACGGATGCCGCAACACGGTGCGCAGGCGACGGTACTTCCGGTCTTCGACCACTCGCAGCCCGTCTCCGTGCTCGATCCGCGTACGCCACCCGGCGATCGTCCCCTCCCATGGGCCGACGTGATAGTTCAGCCCGTAGTCGTCGCGGAGGACGTCGCCTCCCCAGCAGTCGTGGTTCCCCGCGATCCAGAGGACGTCGGTTCCACGCTCCTTCAGCTCGGCGAGCGCCGCGACCGCGCGCACCGCACGCCGCGGCACCACTGTCTTCCATTCGAACCAGAAGTCGAACAGGTCGCCGTTCACCACCAGCGATTTTGCCCGCCCTTCGAGCGATCGGATGAACCGTAGCACTTGGCGCTCGGTCTCCGCCGGAGCGGCCCCGAGGTGGGCGTCGGAGATGATGTAGCACGGATCGGGGAGCACGCGACAATTCTAGTCGTGCTCCCCGCTCTTTACAAACCGGTGCGGAGCATTCATCCTTCGCGTCTCGTGTTCCCCAACGGAGGAGTAATGCCCCAGAATGCACTCGGCCTCATCGAGACCAAGGGTCTCGTTGGCGCCATCGAGGCCGCCGATGCGATGGTCAAGGCGGCGAATGTCCGCCTCGTCGGCAAGGAAAAGGTTGGCGGCGGCTATGTCACCGTCATGGTTCGTGGCGACGTCGGCGCCGTAAAGGCTGCGACGGACGCCGGCGCCGCCGCCGCCGAGCGCGTTGGCGAGCTCGTGTCGGTGCACGTCATTCCGCGCCCGCATGGCGATATCGAACTGCTGCTCCCGCAGGGCGGCGGGGCTGAGAGCTGACGGTGGCCTCCTGGGTCGACCAGGCCCTCGGCCTCGTCGAGACGAAAGGCCTCGTCGGCGCGATCGAAGCCGCTGACGCGGGTCTCAAGGCAGCGAACGTCGAGCTGCTTGGAAGCGAGCGCGCCGACGCCGGGCTCGTCACCGTCATGTTCGGTGGCGACGTTGCCGCGGTGAAAGCCGCGTGCGACGCGGGGGCCGCCGCTGCCGAGCGCGTCGGCCAGCTCGTTGGCGTTCACGTCATCCCGCGCCCCAGCCCGATGCTCGCCGCGATCGAGACGGACGAGTCGCCGGGCAAGCGTGGCGGCGACGATGCACCGCCGCCGCAGCTGCCTAACGGCACCTACGACATCGCCGCGCTCGAGGGCGCGAAAGTCGTCGAGCTCCGCGACATGGCCCGGCGCGTCGAGAACTTTCCACTCAAGGGGCGCGACGTCGCTCGCGCGAGCCGGGAGGAGCTGCTCGCCGCGTTTCGCTCGCTGAGCCGCTAGTCACCGCGTGGACGCGGATCTTCGCAGCATCCAGGAGGCGCGCGACCTCGTCGTCCGCGCGGCCGAAGCGCAGCGAGCCTTCGCTCGCGCCGACCAGCGCACCGTGGACGCGATCGTCACTGCGATGGCGCGTGCTGCCTCGGCTGAGGCCGAGCGGCTCGCGCGCCTCGCCGTCGACGAGACGGGGATGGGCGTCTACGAGCACAAGATCCTCAAGAACAAGTTCGCGTCGGATCACGTCCTCGCCTACATCCTGCCGCTGCAGACCGTCGGCATCATCCGCGAAGACAAGGCGCGCAAGCTGAAGGAGCTTGCCGTGCCGATGGGCGTCGTCGCCGCGATCATTCCGACGACGAACCCGACATCCACCGCGATCTACAAGGCACTCATTGCCGTCAAGGCGCGCAACGCCTGCGTGATGTCGCCGCACCCCCGGGCGACCAAGTGTGTCGTCGAAACCGTCAGGGTGATGGCCGAGGCCGCGGTCGCCGCCGGCGCGCCACCTGGCCTCGTGTCCTGCGTGACCGCGCCGACGCTCGATGGAACGCTCGAGCTGATGCGCCACGACCTCACGGCGATCATCCTCGCGACCGGCGGCAAGGATCTGGTTCGCTCCGCCTACAGCGCCGGCAAGCCGGCGTACGGCGTCGGGCCCGGCAACGTTCCCGCGATCATCGAGCGCACCGCGCGCATCGACAAGGCGGTCGCCGACGTCGTCGATGGCAAGACATTCGATGCGGGCGTGCTCTGCTCGAGCGAACAGTCGATCGTCTGCGACGCACCGGTCGCTGCCGCTGTTCGCGCGGCGCTCGTTCGCGAGCGCGCGCACATGTGCACCCCCGACGAGAAGCGCGCGCTCGAGCGAGCGATGATTCCGCCAGGAGGGAAGGGAATCAACACGGCGGTTGTCGGCAAGCAGCCGCAGGAAATTGCCCGCCTCGCCGGTTTTTCCATCGCGCCCGATGCCAAGCTCCTCGTCGTCGATCTGAAAACCGTTGGCCGCGACGAGCTGCTCAGCCGCGAAAAGCTTTCGCCCGTCCTCGGCTTCTATGTCGAGGACGGTTGGGAACGCTGCTGCCAGCGCGCGATCGAGCTGCTGACGTTAGGCGGGATCGGCCATTCCCTCGTCATTCACAGCGAGGACGAGCGTGTGATCGATGCGTTCTTCCACGAGAAGCCGGCGTTTCGAATCTCCGTGAACACCAATTCCGCGCTTGGCGCGGTCGGCTTCACCACCGGATTCGCCCCCGCGATGACCCTCGGCCCCGGCACCTGGGGCGGCAGCAGCACCTCGGACAACATCACCCCGCTCCACCTGATCAACATCAAGCGGCTCGGCGGCGAGATTCATCCCTACCACGATCCGCTCCGCGGCGGCTCGTCACCTCGCGCGTCAGGCACGTCGACGCAGGCCGCCGCGCCACCACGGGCTGCACGGACGACGGCTGTCGACGTCAGCCTCGCCGGCGCAGAAGTCCAGCGCATCGTCGACGACTTCCTCCGCGATTTCCGCGGGGCCCGGCGGTGACGGACCAGGAGATCGAGCGCCTCGTCGCTCTCGTCGTCGAGGCGCTGCTCCGGCGGGTGCCGAGCGTTAGGCCAGACGCGTCCCCGCCAACCGCCACCTGGCTCCCGACGCCGGTCCGTCCCGAGCCGCCCGCCCGATCGACCGAGGCGCCGGTGTGGAGCGGCGCCGCCCAGCGGCTCGACGACGTCGCTCCTGGACCCGGCGCCGGCGGCGCACCGGCCGCGCCGGCCGCGAGCGGGAGTCACCGGCGCCGTGCCTCCACCGCGGACCTCACCAACGCGGTGCGCGCCGCCGCCGCCGGCCGCGCGCTCGCACCCGACGTTGCACCCGTCGGCCGGGTCACGCATCGCGGTATGAGCCGGCTTCGTTCCGTCGCGATCGAGGTCGCGATCGGCGTCTCCAATCGTCACATCCATCTCTCCCCGGCGCATGCCCGCCAGCTCTTCGGCATCGACCAGCCGACCGTTCTCCGGCCGATATCCCAGCCGACCCAGTTCGCCGCGAACGAGACCGTCGCGGTCACCGGCCCGCGCGGACGCCTGGACGCCGTCCGCGTCGTCGGCCCCGCTCGCGGCGAAACACTGCTCGAGATCTCCCTGTCGGATGCGTTTCGCCTCGGGATCGCGCCGCCGATCGCCGCCAGCGGAGCGTTAGGCGACTCCATCGGCGACGTCACGCTCCAGGGCACCGCCGGGTCGGTGGTGCTGACGCGTGGCGTCATCGTCGCGGCTCGTCATCTCCATCTCTCGAGCGATGACGCCGCGCGCTGGGGGCTCGCCGACGGTGACCGGCTCGACGTCCGCGTCGGCGATGGCGCGCGAGCGACGACGTATCATGGCGTCCTCGTCCGCGCCGGAAAGCAGTACGCTACCGAGCTGCACCTCGATTCGGACGAAGCGTTCGCCGCCGGCGTGAAGACGGGTGACCATGCGCGGATCGTCGCTGCGGCGCCGCGCGCCCCCGTCCGCCCTGTCCTCATCACCGAGCGAGATGTCATCCGCATCGCGCGTGAGAACGGTTCGCTCCCTCCGCGCGCGCTGCTCACACCGAGCGCACGCGACCGCGCCAAGGCGTTGGGTCTCGTCGATCGATGACCCCCGAGCGGCCCATGCACGCCGTCGAATTCCGGGTTCGCTACCCGGAGACCGACCAGATGGGCGTGGTGTATCACGCCAACTATCTCCACTGGTGCGACATCGGCCGCACCGAGTATCTGCGGGAGCGCGGCGCGACGTACGCGGATCTCGAGAAAAACGGAATGCTGCTCGCCGTCGCCGCTGCATCGCTGCGCTACCACGCGTCGGCGCGTTACGACCAGCTGATTCGGGTCGAGACGACGCTGCGCGACGTTCGCTCCCGGGCCCTGACCTTCGACTACGAGATCGTCGATGCCGCGACCGGCACCAGGTTCGTTTCCGCCGATACCACGCTCGTGTCGCTCGACGCAGCTGGCCGACCTGTCCAGCTCCCGCTCGAGATTCGCGAGCTTCTCCGCCGCGATCTCCCTTGAACGCCGCCAACGCATGACCCTCCATCGGTTGTTCAGGGGCCTTGGACCGTTAGGCATTGCCGCCGCGTTCACCGCCGGATGCGCGACGCCACCCATCGCACCGGTGAGCGCCCTCGCGCCGGCCGACGTGTCGCTCTACGCGCACGTCGTCGCCGCTGCCGATGCGCGTCGTCCTGATACCGCCGCCATTGCGGCGGCGCTGGCAAGCACCAACCCGGCCGTTAGGCGCGAAGCCGCGCTCGCGATCGGCCAGCTCCATCTGCACGCCGCGGTCCCCACCCTCCGCGCGCTGCTCCTCGACCCCGACAGCAGCGTCGCCGCCCGGGCGGCCTTCTCGCTCGCGCTCATCCGCGACACGTCGAGCCTCGGCGCCCTCGACAGCGCCCTCTCGCGTGCAGAACCTGTCGCCGTGCAGGCGGCGTTCGCGCTCGGTGAAATGGGGGAGCCAGCGCGTTCGGTGATCGTCGCGCACGTGGCTGCAGCGGCACCGAGTGTCCGCGCCGAGTTGCTGCTGGCGTCCGCGAAGTTGCGCCCCGTTCCCACGACACCGGCCATCACTGAGCTCGCCAGCGACGATCCGTGCGTCCGCTGGGCGGCTGCGTACGCGCTGTCGCGGCCGCGGGTTCCCTCCGCCGTCCGCGCAATGATCGCCTTCGCGCGTGACCCGCGGCTCCTCGCGCCGGACAGCTCGGTGCACGGATCTCCCTCCGCGTACGAGTGCGCGCCATCCGAAACACGCGCGCAGCTCGCGCGCGCGCTCGTCCACGGCGCCGCCGGCGATTCCCTCGCCGCGCCGGCCATTGCGGTCCTTCGTGACCTCGCTGCCGACCCCGCGCCGCACGTCCGGATCAATGCGGTGCGCTCGTTGGCAACGTTCGGTGACTCCGCGATCGCCCCGGTCATTGGCGCAACCCGCGATGCCGACGCGAATGTCCGGATCGCGGCCGCGCAATCGCTGGCCGGCCGGAAGCTGGCGCGCGATCTGTGGTTGTCGCTCTGGCACGCCGACACGAGCACGATGTTCCACCGCAGCCTGCTCGAGTCGGCGACTCGAGCCGGCATCACCCTCCCGGCCCACGAAGACTGGCGCGCCGCGCGCGACTGGCACCTTCGTGCCGCACTCGCCGATGCCGCCGCCCTCGCGCCGACCGCCGCCCGCGGCGTCGCGATCGCTACGCCGCTCCTCGAAGATCCAGACCCGCGCGTTAGGCAGTCGGCCGTCGGCGCCGTTGCCGCTTTTCTCGATTCGGCCGGCGGTCCGGCGCGTCGGGCGACCATTCGCGCGGCCCTCGCTGACCCCGACTTCTTCGTTCGCGCGACCGCGCTGCTCGCGCTCGCCGACAGCGCTCGTGCGTCGGAAATCCCTGCCGTGCTGTCGAGCTATGCCCTCGCCGCGCGCGACTCGGGCAACGACGCGCGGATCGGCGCCATCCGCTATATCGCGAATGCGTGGAAGCGCGACAGCGCCGCCATCCCGGATTCGATTCGTCGCCAGCTCGCGATGCTTCCGGCGCCTGCCGATCCGCTCGTCCGCGCCGAAGCCGGCGGTATCAGCCCCTTTGCCGGCTGGCGAGGCGGCGAGGGTCTCGCCCGCGACAATGGCTGGTACGAGTCCGCGGTCCGCGATGTCGTTGCGCCAACGTTAGGCGGCTCGCCGCTTCGCGCGCGCATCCAGACAGCGCGGGGGACGATCACGATCGAGTTGCTCGGTGAGGACGCGCCGCTGACTGTTTTCAATTT
>JAICUE010000489.1 GCA_025936015.1 Gemmatimonadaceae bacterium | reverse complement strand
GGAACGACGATCGAGTACGTCGAGACGCTCGCCGGTCTCGATGACGGCTTCAAGTGGTTCGGTGGCACCGTCAACGGCCGCTACCTCGTGTCGTACGAAGCGGGCGACGACAACTTCGACATCTCGCAGGGCTACAGCGGACACAATCAGTACGTCATCGGCCTGCAGTCCACCGTGCTCGGCGCGTACGAAGGCAACGGTTCGCCGACCGACGATCACAACTTCATCGAATCCGATGGCTGCGAGTCGGGAGTCACCGGCTGTCCGGCGAATTTCGACGCCGCGCCCTACTCGATGCCCTTGTTCGCCAACTTCACGGCGATGGGCCCGTGGAGCTGGAACATCGACGCGTACGGCGGCAACGGCGTCGTCATCCGTCGCGGCAGCGGGATGACGCTGCTCAACGCCGCCATCCTCCGCTGGCCGAAGACCGCGCTCACCGTGCGCGACGCCTTCACCGAGACCCTCCGCCAGCGCGACAGCCTGACGATCCGCAACATCTTCATGGCCGAGAATGGCGCCAACTTCGATCCCGCTGACGCGTTCTACGGTCAGCGCGAGAAGTTCAGCAACTCGGCCATCGAGGAGTCCGGCACCTCCGCGTCGGCGCTCTTCGCCCACTACGAGCCGTCGTCAGGCACCCTCGACTGGACGCCCGCGTCGGGATCGCCGCTCGCATCCGGCGGACTGACGAGCTTCAGCGGCGTGATCGCCGCGCGCGCCGGCACCTTCATCCAGCCGACCTCGTACCGCGGTGCCGCCGATCCAGCCGGTGCAAAGTGGTGGGACGGCTGGACCGCCTACGCCCGCGACTGATCGAGCGCAGCCCGTTCTTCAGCGCCGCCCGCCGCTGATCGCGGCATAGATCGCTTCATAACGATCGAGCATCGCGTCGAGCGTGTAGTCGCGTTCCGCCGTCTGCCGCGCCGCGCGGCCGAGCCGCGCGCACAGCGCCCGGTCGCCGATGAGCCGCTCGATCGCGCTGCCTAACGCCGCCGGATCGCCAGGCGGGACGAGCAGCGCGTTCTCGCCATCGATCGCCACCTCGGGAATTCCACCGACCCGCGACGCGATCACCGGCAACCCGACCGCCATGGCCTCGAGCAGCGCGAGCGGCAGCCCCTCCGAGAGCGACGGCATCGCGTAGATGTCGGCGGCGGCGAGGATGTCGCCGGCATCGTCGCGATATCCGAGCAGCCGGACGTTCGCCTCGATCCCTGCCTGACGGGCGAATTCACGCAGCGCCGCCTCCTCGCCCCCACGCCCGGCGATCGCCACCGTCAGGCCTGACGCTTGCCCGTGTTCGACAAGCAGCGCCAGTGCCCGGAGCAGGACGATGTGACCCTTCACCGGGTAGAGATTCCCGACCGCGACGAGCAGCCTGTCAGCGTCACCGAGCCCGAGCTCCGCCCTCACCTTCGTCCTGTCTCCGCGCGGAACGGGCACGCCGTTAGGCACGACCCGAACCGCACCGTGCCGGAGCCTGAGCGTTTGCTCGAGGTCCGCCGCGCACGCGCCCGAGACGCCGACCACGGCGTCGCTTACCCGCGCGGCGACGCCGAGCGCGACTCGCCGCTGCAGCTTTCCGGCGTAGTAGCGCCCGCCGTGCATCGTCAGCACATGCGGACGCCGCGCCAGCTTCGCCGCCACCGTGCCATAGACACCCATCGTGAACTCATGGCTGTGGACCACGTCGACGCCGCGCCGCCGCAGGATCCCGGCGATCCCGCGCACGCATCGCCAGTCGACAAGCCGGCGCATCGAATAGCGCTCGGGCGCGAAGCTGCGCACGACGAACTGGTCGTGCAGCCAGGGCGACCGGTCGTCGGGTCCGATCGGGACGATCTCGTGCCCCCGCCCGCGCAGCCCCTCCGCGAGGTTGAGCAGGACGTGCTCCGCGCCCCCCGGTCCCCCCGTCTCGACGAGCAGCGCGATCCGGCGCGGACTCGTCCCCGTCGCCACGGACGACGTCACCGGCCGCGAAGCCAGTTCATGGTCTCGTGCACAGCTGGCATCGGGTCATCGAGCCGGAGCACCTCGTTGTTCCCCGGCCGGAACGTCGCCGCGATGAACTCGCCTAACGCTGCAAGCCGCCCCGGCATCCCCGGCGGAAGCGAGAGACGGCGTCGCGAACGCCTGATCCGCGTGAGGAGCTGATCGACGTCGCCCCACCACCAGCGGTTGCGGACGCCGACCCGATAGCTCGTCACCGCGGACACTGCATCGCCAGTCGCCGCCGCGACCAGCAGCCGCGGGAAGTCCACCCCCGCCTCGATCGCGAGCTGCAGCGATCCCCAGAAT
>JAICUE010000109.1 GCA_025936015.1 Gemmatimonadaceae bacterium | reverse complement strand
GATCCGCACGATGTGCACGCGCTGATCGGGATTCCCCCCGCGCTGCAGCCGGGAGCATACACCGTGCGGTGGCGCGTGGTCTCGGCAGACGGGCATCGCGTCGATGGCGCATTCACTTTCACGTTCAACGGGGCGCCTGGCGAGAGCGCGGCGGCGGCGAGCCTGCCTAACGCGAACACGCCTGTCGGGCCGGGTCGTGCCGCCATCCAGTCGGTGACGTCGCGGACCACCAGCCCGGACAGCGGATTCGTCGCGGCGCTCGGGCGTCGTCCGCAGGTGCCCGTGCTGCGCGCGGTGGCGATCACCTTCCTGCTCTCACTTGCCGGACTCTCGCTGCTGATCGCGACGCTGCCGATCTCCGGCGCCCGGCCGATGCGGCTCGCGCTCATCCTCTCGGTGCTGGCGACGGTGTCGCTTGCGGCACATCTGATAGTCTGGAGCAGCACCGCCGTCGGCCGCGGGCACAGCATGCTCGACGCGATCTCACTCGCGGCGGCGGCGACGCCGGGCGCTCTCGAGATCGCCCGCGTCGCGCTCGCCTTCCTCGCGTTCTGGGCGCTCAGCCTTGCGCGACGGCCCGGGCTCGCCGCCCTCTTCGCCGGCGTCGCGGTGCTGATCACGGGCGCGAGCGGGCATCCCGCGGTGACCGATCCGCTCATCGCGATTCCAGCCAAGTCGATTCACCTCGCGGCAGCGGCGATCTGGCTCGGCGGCCTCCTCTGGATCATGACGGCCGAGCGCCACGGCGCACGCTACGTCGAAGGAACGCGGACCATTTCGTCGCTGGCGCTCGCCGCGGTGATCATCGTCGTCGCGACCGGGGTGTTGCAGAGCGTTCTCTTCCTGCCGCGGCTCGCCGCGCTGACCGACTCGACGTACGGACGGTTGATCCTCGCGAAGAGTGCGGGCCTCCTCGTGCTGGTATTCTTCGGCGCATTCCATCGGCGGATCGTACCGCGCCTCGACACGACGATGGCTCGCCGCCGATTGCGCGGTTCGGTGAGGCTGGAAATCGTCGTCATGGTGGCGGTGAGCATCGCCGGTGGACTGCTGGCGGCGATCGCCCCTCCACGTTAGGCAGCAACCTTTCCTTCACGCACATCGATGCTTCGTCGCCGAATCGCCGTCCTTGTACTGTCGCTGCTCGTCCCGGTCGCGGCGTTCGCGCACGCGGTCGTCTACCCGAAGGCGTCGACCACCGGCGCCTACGAGCGCTACGTCCTCCGCGTGCCTAACGAACGCGCGTCGGCCACGACCAAGATCGAGATCCGGTTTCCAGCAGCGGCGGAAGTGATCTCGTTCGAGGACGTCACCGGATGGGTCGTCGCACCGATCCTCGACTCGGCCGAGCGTATCGTCGGCGCGACATGGGCGGGGATGCTGCCGCCGCAGCGCTTCATCGAGCTGCCGTTCATCGCCGTCAACCCGAAGACGCCGACTCAGCTCGTCTGGCCGGTGACCCAGACCTACGCCAATGGCGAACGTGTCGACTGGAGCGGCAGTCCGGATTCGAAGGCACCGGCGTCGACGACCGACGTCGGCGCGAGCGCGACGGCGTCCGGAGATCGCACCACCACGGTCGTTGCATTCGCCGCGCTGGCTCTCGCGCTCGTCGCGCTTGGAATCTCGCTCCGTCCGGCACCATCGCGCGCCTGACGCTGATCGCACCCGGACGCGTGCCTAACGCAAGCCGGGAATTCGACCGAGCAGGCGCACGGTCCGGGCGATGAGATTCGCGTAGCGCTCCTCGGCGAGGAAGGGCGGCGGCGCCAGGGGCATGAGCCGCTGGACCGCGATGGTCTGCGCTTCGGTGTACTTGAGAATTCCTTCCGCGCCATGCCGCCGGCCGACGCCGGATTCCTTCATCCCACCGATTGGCGAGCGCGTTGCGGTCCAGCTGGCGGCGTAGACTTCGTTCACGTTCACGGTCCCGCACTGAATGCGCCGGCCGACTTCGACGGCGCGGCGCACGCTCCGCGACCAAACGCTGGCGTTGAGCCCGTAGCGCGTCTCGTTCGCGCGGGCGATCGCGTCATCCACGTCGTCATAACGGTGGACGGCGAGCACTGGCCCGAAGGTCTCCTCGGCGTAGAGCGTCATGCCCGGGACGACGCCGGCGAGGATCGTCGCCTCGTAGAAGAGCGGCCCGAGATCCTGGCGCCGCGTTCCGCCGCAGAGCAATCGCGCACCCTTCGCCAGCGCGTCGGCCACCTGGTCCTCTACGACTTCGAGCTGGCGAGCGGATGTCAGCGACCCGAGATCGACGGAGTAGTCGAGCGCTGGCCCCATCCGTAGCGCGCGCGTGCGGGCGACGAGCTTCGCGGTGAACTCGTCGTGCATCACCTCAGGCAGATACAGCCGCTCGATCGACACGCAGACCTGGCCCGCACCGACGAATGCGCCGCGAACCGCGCCATCGACGGCAGCGTCGATGTCAGCATCCGGCAGAACGATCATCGGGTTCTTCCCCCCGAGCTCGAGGGAAAATCCGGTCAACCGCCTGGCCGCCTGCTGCGCGACGATCTTCCCTGTCCGCGTGCTTCCGGTGAACATCACGAAGTCCGCGCGATCGATCAGCGCCGGCCCAAGCTCGTGGCCCTCACCCGTGACGACCCGCAGCACCTCGCGCGGAAGGCCGGCTTCGTAAAGGAGCGATGCGGCGGCGAGGGCGGTGATGGAGCTCTGCACGTCCGGTCGCAGCACGACCGCGTTCCCGGCGAGCAGCGCGGCAATCGCGTCGGTGATCGAGAGAATGAGTGGAAAATTCCAGGGCGCGATTATGCCCACCACGCCGACGGGATGCCTGATCTCCAGTGCGGTGGTGATTAGTGGAAGCGCCCCGGCGTGCCGTCGCGGCCGGAGATAGCGCCGCGCGTGGACCGCGTAGTGCTGCGCAACGACCGCCGTGTCGAGTATCTCCTCGAATGCATGGCGTCTCGCCTTTCCCGACTCGAGCTGGATCAGGGTGACGATCTCCTCGCGCCGGTCGAGCAGCAACCGGTGAAAGCGCGTGAAGATCGCGGCGCGCGCGTCGATCGGCGTCGCCGCCCACCGGGACTGTGCTCGCCGGGCGTCCTGCACGGCGACGTCGACGTCCGCCTCAGTCCCCCGCGGGATCAGGCCGAGAAGGGCACCATCGAAGGGCGCGCGAACCTCGATGCTCTCACGATCTCGATGGGGCACTGCTGCGAGCGCGATGAATGGCGCAAAGCGACCGGAGACCGACTCGTGGCGCGGTTTGACGTCGTCCAATACCGGCGGCATGGATAGCTGGGTCAGAGAGGGTCGCGCTTCGAGGTCGGTCGCGCCCAGGGCGAGACGTTACTGATTATAGCGCGCGCGGCACGCTCTCTGCCCCACGAGCCCGCATGGCACTCCGCGACTTCACCGACGAATCCGGCCGCGAATGGCGGGCGTGGGACATCACCGCGGAGAAGCTGCACCCTTCAACGCGAGCCGAGAACCACCTGCAAGGTGTGCTCGAGGGGTGGCTCGTGTTCGAGTCGCTCGACGGCCGGATGAAAGCACGGCTCTATCCGATCCCGGCATCTTGGGCGAGCGCATCCGAGGAGGAGCTGCGACGGCTGCTGCGGCAGGCCGATCCGACTCGAGACTCGGGCGAGTACGAGCGGTTCGCGGCCGGCACGAGCGCCTCGGCGCGCGTCGCGGCGCGAGGCGCGACGGACGACGCCGCCCCGCGGCGCGCCGAGCGCACGTCGACGGAGAGCCGGTCATTCCGGTACCCGGGGGGCCGGTACTGGTCGGTCGCGGAGTACGTGATCCGCCGGCCCTCGGACCGCGACGGGCCACCGACGATGCCGGTGCTACGATTCACTGCCGGCGCGCGCAGTCTCGACGCGACTGACTGGCCGGAAGACTGGCGGAGCCTGTCGGACCATCAGCTCGCCGACCTGCTGTGGCGGAGCTTTCCCCGCGAATCGGTTGGCGATTCGGGTCCAGAGGGGTTCCGGCGCCGGCGTGGGGAGCTCGATGCCGAAGCGTGAGCTGGGGCACATCAGTTGCGAGAACAGACGGCCGAAACCGCCACGCGCGACGATGCGCGCATCCGCACTCGGGGCCAAAGCCGCGCTACAGGATCTGCAATGAGCGAGTTATCGCCAAACGAATCGTCCGAGCCGGCAGCTTCGACGGCGGAAGAGTTGGAGCGCGCACGCGAAGAGCTTGCACGCCAGCTCGAGGAAGCGTGCACGACGCCCGTCGCGCGTGGAGAGCGTGAGACGACGGGGCAGCTCCGCCGTCTCGACGACGCGCTGCTCGCCGCGGCAAAGACCGCCGAGGGAATGATCGCCCTCAAGCAGAAGGCGCGCGATGAGCGGGCGGTATTGACCCACGTCGCAACAGAACCGGAGACGGGCGAGGCGCATGGGGAACGGATCCGCGAGTTCCGCGACCGGAACGGCTGCGAGTGGCGCGCGTGGGCCGTCATTCCGGGACAGGCATCGACGTCCTCGACGCGCAACCTCGGCGACCTCCGGAACGGGTGGCTCGCATTCGAGTCGCTGAGCGGCAGCGGCAAGCGGCGCCTGATCGACTTCCCCGCGGATTGGACGACGCGCGGCGACGCGGAGCTCGAGGAGCTCCTCGAGCGGGCGACCGAAGCTCCGGCGCGCAAGCGTCCTCCGGGCACGGACACGACCGCCCTGGGCTGAACAACGCGCGTCAAGGCGCGCCGTCGAGCTCGCCCGCCCGAAGGGAGCCCGACAAGGCATTGGGATTGCCTTGGAAGCAGACGTGGCCTTCCACCTCGTTCCGATCCTCGTCACGATTCGCCGCGAACTGCACGTCGCGTTCGTCAGCGGCCGCGTGAGCGCAACGCTCGAGGCTGCGCTCGTCGCCTACGGCGCATACTGGAAGGAGCACGGCCGCTCGCACGACGAGACGCGCAAGCTGTTCGCTGACTTCCTCGCGAGCACGGGGCATTACCCGCACGCCGCGCGGCGCGGCCGCGAGCTGCCGGCGCAGGACATCACGGTCGAGATCTTCCGGATTCTCGTTAGGCCTTACGCGACTGGCGGCGGCAACCATGAGAGCGGGATCGTGCTCGCGCTCTGAGGCCGGCCGGTGCCGCTGATGCGCGCGAACATCCAGCCTCTGGCATAGCTCCTGCCCCTGTCCACCGCATGGCGCTGCGCGATTTCACCGACGAAGCCGGCAGGCAATGGCGGGTGTGGGATGTCACCGCGGACGCGATCCATCCGGCAACGCGCAGTGAAGATTACATGCGCGACTATCTGGACGGCTGGCTGGCGTTCGAGTCCGCCGACGGGCTGGTGAAGTGCCGGCTGACGCCCATCCCCCTCGCGTGGTCGAGCGCGAGCACCGAGCAGCTGGTGCACTGGCTGCACGCGGCGGAAACAGTACGCGGGGACCGCGCCTCGGGGGCGCACGGCCGCAGCTCGACGGAGACCAAGTCCAGACCGACGACAGCAGCCGACGCGTCCCAGGCGGTCCGCACCTTTCGCTTCCCCGGCGGGCGGTTCTGGACGGTGAGCGAGTGCGCGTCGAGCACCGCGAGCGGCGCGGATGAATCCACGCCGCATCGCGTGCTCCGTTTCATGTCCGGCACGCGGGCGCTCGACGTGCGGACGTGGCCGAGCGATTGGGCGAGCTTGTCCGACTCCGGTCTCGCCGAGCTGCTGACGTCGAGCTTTCCGCGGCACGCGGTCGACGGCGACGACGGAACATATCGCCGCCGGAGCGCCGACAGCGAGAAGCGTTAGGCAGCTCTCCTCCGCTATTCGATCAGCCGCCGGCGGATGCGGGCTGCATCGACGCCGCGCCGCCACAGATCGAGCAGGGAATTTTCAGGGAGCACATCCCACCCATCGGGGATCGGCGCGAGCCGCTTGCTTCCGACGACCGAGTCGAAGGTCAGCCAACCGTGCTCGTAGCCATCGCGGACGGGCACCCGGATCTCGGTCCGGCGGCGGCGGTCGACGCCGGTACGCTTGTCACGCTCGATCTGGTCGAGGCGCGACGGGGTGATCCGCCGTGGGCCACGCCGCCGCTCGGCCAGCTGCGGATGAACATCCCAGACCTGCCAGACCACGCCGTCGGCGTCCGTGAAAGTTCGGTGACCCATGCCTCTTCTGCTTGCTTGTACCGTGCCACTGAAGCCATTCCGCGGCATGGCTCTCGCTCACTGAGCGCGCTGTCCAGCGAGTCTCACTCGGCGCAACGGATCGAGAACATGCCCGCCACGACCAATCGCTTCTGGAGTGCCCGCCCCCGTTCCCTGCTCATGCTCGCAACGATCGCCGCGACGGTCGGCTGTCGCGGTCCGGGCGGCGAGCTGGAATCATCACGGTACGCCAGGGTGCAAGGCGACCCCGAGGATACGATCCATTCGATCGCGCGCAGGATCGCGACGGTGGGCGGGTTCTATGGACCGGAAGCCGCGAGGTACGACGCGGACCAGGACGCGTGGTTCGTCTCGAACATGCTCGGCCCCGGGTCGGCGCATGACGGCAAGGGATACATCGTCAGGCTCGAGGGATCGAGCGTCGGCACCGCATCGATGTGGGCGTTCAGTGGCAGGAACGGCGTGTACCTCGATGCGCCGAAAGGAATCGCGTTCCAGGGTGACACGCTGTGGACCGCCGATATCGACGTCGTGCGCGGCTTCAACAAGCGCACCGGCGCGCCGGTCGGCATGATCGACTTCCGGCCTTACGGCGCCGTCCTGCTCAACGATCTCGCGGTCGGCCCTGATGGAACGATGTACGTGACCGATTCGGGGATCGAGATGACGGACATCGGCGTGCTGTACCCCGGGGGCGACAAGATCTTCGTCGTCGCGCCCGGGCGGAAGATCTCCGTGCTCACATCGGGCCCGCAGCTCAAGCGGCCTAACGGTGTGGCGTGGGACCCGGCGTCGAAGCAGTGGGCGGTCGTGGGGTTCGACCCGTTCGACAGCCCGCTCTATGTCCTTGGCCATGGCGACGAGAAGCCAAGGGTGCTGGCGCATGGCAAGGGGCGCTTCGACGGGCTGCAGTCGTTGGGGGACGGGCGCTTTCTCGTCTCGGGATGGTCCGATTCGGCGCTGATGGTGATCGGCAACGGCCATGACGTGCGAATCGTGCGCGACCTGACATCGCCGGCGGCGATCGGCATCGACCGCAAGCGTCACATCGTCGCGATCCCGGAGGCGATCATGGGGCGCGTGAGCTTCTGGGAGCTGCCGGAGGGGTATCGCGGCGGCGACGGGCCACCGGCGCAGCAGGTCGCGAAGCGTTAGGCAGGAACGATCGGCGTCAGCCGATCTGGCGGCCGTCGCGGTAGACGCGGACGCCGCCGTCGCCGTGGAGCAGCAGCCGGCCCCCAGGCCGGCCGTAGCTGCGCATCAGGTCGAGCATCATCGCCTCTTCGCCGCCCCATGGGTACGCGTAGACGATGTCGAAATCGTCGAGTGCACGGCCGATGATGGGGTATGCCGACGGGCCATCGCCGATCGTTCCGAAACGGCCGTCGCCGGTAGCCGGCCGCCAGCGATAGCCAGCGGGGACGAAGCTCGCGTCGATGAACACGGCCGGTGAGTTGAATTTCGCCGCGAGATCGCGAGCGATGCGGCCGAGCGATGGATCCAGTTCGATACCGTACGCCTCGAAACCGAGGAGCGACGCCATGATCGTTATGACGCCGGTCGCCGAGCCCCACTCGACGAAACGGAGCCCGGGCGCGCGCAGCGCGAGGAGCGTCGCCAGCACGCGGTCGTAGTCGGCAGCGACGAAGGGATGGAACTGCTTCTGGCGCACGCTGGCATCGAAGCGCTCGAAGATCGCCCACCCTTCGTTGATCAGCCGCGCGATCTGCGCCGAGTCGGCTGCTGGCACGGGAGCCGGCACCACGGGATGCGGCGAAGCGGGTTCGATCATGTACCTGAGGCTGAGGCGGTAGCACGACGGGATGTCGT
>JAICUE010000013.1 GCA_025936015.1 Gemmatimonadaceae bacterium | reverse complement strand
CTGCTGAAGGCCGAGGCGACTGCGCGCGAGGTCGAGCAGCTCTGCAGCGAGGCCGCCGAGAACCGTTTCGCGGCGGTCTGTGTCAACCCGGTGTGGGTGAAGCTTTGCGCGCAGCGGCTGAAGGGCACCGAGGTCGCGGTCTGCACGGTGATCGGGTTCCCGTTAGGCGCGTCGCGGAGCGACGTCAAGGCGTTCGAGGCGCAGCGGGCGGTCGACGACGGCGCCGAGGAGCTCGACATGGTCGCGGCGATCGGGCAGATCAAGAGCGGCGACTGGCACTACGTCGCCGACGACATCGCGGCGGTGGTGCAGGCGGCGCCAGGGCGCCTGGTGAAAGTGATCATCGAGTCGGCGGCGCTGACCCCGGTCGAGATCATCAAGGCGAGCGCGCTCGCCCGCGAGTCCGGCGCGCATTACGTCAAGACCAGCACCGGCTTTCACGCGAGCGGGGGCGCGAGCGCGGAAGCGGTCGCGCTGATGCGGCTGATCGTCGGCGACGCGTTAGGCGTGAAGGCGTCGGGCGGGGTCCGCGACTGTACCGCCGCGCTGAAGATGATCGCCGCCGGCGCGACGCGAATCGGCACATCGGGCGGCGTCGCGATGGCGAAGTGCCTCGGCCCCGGTCCCCTCCCGCTCAGGGAGCTTCTCGAGAGCTCGCTCGTGCATGGCGAGAAATGTGTCACCTGCTCGGTGCCGCCGGCGGCACCCGGCGGGCAGGTCTACTAGCTCGCGGTTCTCCTCTTCCCCGCGCCAACGCCCCCCAATGTTCAGCAAGCTGATACCGCGCGACGAAAAGTTCTTCGACCTGTTCGACGAAATCGCGATCCGGCTGGTGCGGGCAGCGAAGCTGCAGACGCAGCTCTTCAGCGAGCCGCAGCGAATGGTCGAACACGTCACGGCGATCAAGGCCGTCGAGCACGAGGCCGATGTGCTGACGCACAACGTCATCACTCGGCTCAACAAGAGCTTCGTCACGCCGTTCGATCGTGAAGACATCCACGAGCTGGCATCGCGGCTGGACGACGTCGTCGACCTGATCGACGGGACCGCAAGGCGCGCGGTCATGTTCAGGATCACGACGGTGCGCGAGCCGGCGCGATCACTGGCCGGCGTGATCGTTCGCGCCGCCGACGCCCTCGAGAAGGCGGTCGTCGCCATCAAGAAGCCGAAGATCGTGATCGAGCGCGGGCAGGAGGTGAAGGCGCTCGAGGAAGAGGGCGACGCGATCTATCACGAGGCCGTCGGCAAGCTGTTCGATGGGGGCGAAGATCCGATCGAGGTGATGCGCTGGAAGGAGCTGTACGATACGCTGGAGCGAACGCTCGATCAGTGCGAGGACGTCGCCAACGTCCTCGAGTCGATCGCGCTCAAGAACGCCTGAGCCGCCGAGCGACTCGTGCTCCATTACGTCATCGCGATCATCGTGATCGCCTTCCTGTTCGATTTCACCAACGGCTTCCACGATTCGGCGAACTCGATCGCGACCGTCGTCGGGACGCGCGTGTTGAGTCCATTCGCCGCGGTGCTCTGGGCGGCATTCTTCAACATGGCGGCGGCGTTCACGGTCGGCACGGCCGTCGCCAAGACGATCGGCTCCGGGATGATCAACACCGCGATCGTCACGCCGAGCGTCGTACTCGGCGGACTGCTCGGCGCGATCCTCTGGAACATGATCACCTGGTTCTACGGCCTGCCATCGAGCTCGTCGCACGCGCTGATCGGCGGCTACGCCGGCGCCGCGGTCGCGAAGGCCGGATTGGTGGCGGTTCTCTGGGGGGAGAAGTGGATCCTCACGCTGCTGGCGATCGTGGTCTCGCCCTTTCTCGGATTCCTGCTCGGCGCGGCACTGATGATCGCCGTGTACTGGCTCTTCCAGCGGCTCTCGCCATCGCGGGCCGATCGCACCTTCCGGGCGCTGCAGCTGGTCAGCTCGGCGTTGTTCTCGCTGTCGCACGGCGCCAACGACGCCCAGAAAACGATGGGTATCATCGTCGGGCTGCTCGTCGCGGTGCAGGCGAGCTTCGCGACGGCGACGGGATGGCAGCACCACCTCTACCTGCCTAACGCGAGCGTGATCCCCTACTGGGTCGAGTTCGGTGCCTACATCGCGATCTCGTCGGGCACGCTGTTCGGCGGCTGGCGGATCGTGGCGACGATGGGGTCGCGGATCACCAAGCTCAAGCCCGTCGGCGGCTTCTGCGCCGAGACCGCGGGCGCGATCAGCATCCTGTTCGCGACCGGGCTCGGCGTGCCGGTGAGCACGACGCATACGATCACCGGGGCGATCGTCGGCGTCGGCGCGACCAACCGGCTGTCCGCGGTGCGTTGGGGCATCGCCGGGCGGATCGTCTGGGCATGGATCCTCACCATCCCGGCCGCGGCGGTGATGGCCGCGCTCTGCTACTACGTACTGCGAGTGGCGATCGCGCCGTAAGGCCTAACGGCGTTCGGCGTGGTGCTTGATCTGCTTCCCCTCGGCGAGGAAGACCGCATCCTCGCCGATGTTGGTCGCGAGGTCGGCGACGCGCTCGAGGTTGCGGCTGACGAGGAGCACCTCGAGCGACGGGTTGATCGTCCGCGGGTCGGCCATCATGTGCGTGAGGAGGACGCGGAAGACCGAGTTGTGCAGCGCGTCGACCTGATCGTCCATCCGGCAGACGTCCCGCCCCAGGGCGCCGTCGGCGCGCACGAAGGAGTCGAGTGCGTCGCTCAGCATCTGCCGCGCCCGGCGGGCCATGTCCTCGATCTGCGGCTGCAGCTCGAAGGTGCCGCCCCACGCGGCGAGCCGCTGCGCCGACTGCGCGATGTTCACGGCGTGGTCGCCGACCCGCTCCAGGTCACTCGAGATCTTGATCGATGAGATGATGAAGCGGAGGTCGCGCGCCATCGGCTGCTGGAGCGCGAGGAGCGCGATCGCGAGCTGCTCGACCTCGAGCTCGAGGGCATCGACCTCGTGATCGCCGTCGATCACCGCCCCTGCCTTGTCGGCATCGCGGTGGACGAGCGACTCGACCGACAGTGCGATCAGCGCTTCGGCCTTGCCCGACATGTCGAGCATTCGCTGCTTCAGGTGCGCAAGCTGGTCGTGGAAGTGGCGAGGGCGCGTGGTCTCGGGGGCGGTCATCCGAATCTCCCGGTGATGTATGCGTCAGTGCGCTCTTCGCGCGGACTGGTGAACATGCGTGCGGTGGTCTCCGCTTCGACCAGCGTCCCCATGTAGAAGAATGCGGTGTAGTCGGAGACGCGCGCCGCCTGCTGCAGGTTGTGCGTCACGATCACGACGGTGAGCTCGCGTTTCAGCTCGTGGAGGAGCTCTTCGATTTTCTGGGTCGAGATCGGGTCGAGCGCGCTCGCCGGCTCGTCGAGCAGGAGGACCTCCGGCTCGTTGGCGAGCGCGCGGGCGATGCAGAGGCGCTGCTGCTGGCCGCCCGACAGGCCTAACGCGCTTGCCCGCAGCCGGACCTTCACCTCGTTCCAGAGCGCGGCGCGGCGCAATGAGCTCTCGACGAGCTCGTCGAGCCCGGCGCGGGACAGCTGCCCCTTGATGCGCGGCCCGTAGGCGACGTTCTCGTAGATCGACTTCGGGAAGGGGTTCCATCGCTGGAAGACCATCCCGACACGCTGGCGGAGTGCAGTCGCGTCGGCCCCGCGGCGGTAGATGCTCTCGCCGTCGAGCGTGATCGACCCCGAGTGGCGAACGCCAGGGACGCTGTCGTTCATCCGGTTGATCGAGCGGAGGAAGGTGGACTTTCCGCACCCCGAGGGCCCGATCAGCGCGGTGACGGCGCGGGCCGGCACCACGAGGCTGATATCGTGCAGCGCCTGCTTCGCGCCATACCAGAACGAGAACCGGCTGGCGGCGATCGTGCCCGGATGGGCGTGCTCGGGATTCGCCGCCGCGACGGGCAGCAGTTGCGATCGCGAAATAACCGTCATCCGAACCGGCCGGTGATGTACGCTTCGGTCCGGGCGTCGCCCGGCGTCGTGAAGAGGGTCGCTGTCGGTGCGACCTCCACGACCTCGCCCGCGAGCATGAAGGCGGTGCGGTCGGAAACGCGCGCCGCCTGCTGCATGTTGTGGGTCACGATCACGACGGTGACGTCGTTGCGCAGCTCGTACACGAGATCCTCGACCTTCTGCGTGCTGATGGGATCGAGCGATGCGGTCGGCTCATCGAGGAGGAGGATCTCCGGCTCGTTGGCGAGCGCGCGGGCGATGCAGAGGCGCTGCTGCTGGCCGCCCGAGAGGCCTAACGCGCTGGCGTCGAGCCGGTCCTTCACCTCGTCCCAGAGCGCCGCGCGCTGCAGCGCCCGCTCGACGATCTCCCCGATCGCCGCGCGCGATGCACGCGTGCCGCGCACGCGGAGGCCGGCCGCGACGTTGTCGCGGATGGACATCGTCGGGAATGGCGAGGGACGTTGAAAGACCATCCCGATGTGGCGGCGCAACGCGATCGGGCTCACATCCTTGCCATAGATGTCCGTGCCGTGGAGCATCACGGCTCCATCGACGCGCGCGGTCGGGACAGTTTCGTGCATCCGGTTGAGGCAGCGGAGCAGGGTGGACTTTCCGCACCCCGAGGGGCCGATGATCGCCGTGACTTCGCGCGCGCGAAACTCGAGCGATACACCGCGCACTGCCGGCTGGCTGCCGAACCACGCTGACAGGCAGACCACCGCGAGGTCAGTCGGCGGCACTGCCGAATCGCGCTCTTGTCGCGAGACGAGCCGCGACGCTGACGATGAGGACGAGTGCAATGAGGACGACGGCGCCGGCCCAGGCGAGCGCGTGCGCCGACTCGTACGGACTGATGGCATAGTTGAAGATCTGGAGTGGGAGCGCGGCGATCGCCTCGCGCAGCGAGGTCGACATGAACTGGTTGCCAAGGGCGGTGAAAAACAGGGGAGCCGTCTCGCCGGCGATGCGGGCAACAGCCACGAGCGCGCCGGTGACAATTCCCGCCGCCGCGGTTCGCAGGACGATGGTCAGTGAGGTTCGCCAGCGTGTGTAGCCTAACGCGAGGGCGGCCTCGCGCAGCGACGTCGGGACGAGGCGCACCATCTCTTCCGTCGTTCGCGTCACCATCGGGATCATCATCGCCGCCAGCGCGGCGCCGCCGGCCAGCGCCGAGAAGTGGCCGAAAGGCCGCACGAGAAACTGCCAGGCGAAGATTCCGACGACGATCGAGGGCAGCCCGTTCAGCACATCCGAGAGGAAGCGCACGAGCGTCGCCAACCTCGTCGCTCGGTGCTCGGCGAGATAGAGGCCGGCACCGATGCCGACCGGTAATCCGATCACTATCGCCGTCGCGACGAGGATCAGCGTTCCGACAATCGCGTTCGCCATCCCGCCGCCCGCTTCTCCGACCGGCCTGGGCATCTGCGCGAAGAAGGCCAGCGACAGTGAGGATGCGCCTCGCTTCAGGAGGTAGAAGAGGATGAATAACAGCGGCAGTGTCGCGGCGAGCGCCGCGAGCCAAGTCAAGCCGACCATGATCGCATTCGTGAACTTCCGCCGCTTCATCGTGCGGACAGTCCGCGCCGCGCGTTCGCGCTGCGACACGCTCGGATGCTCGCGCTGTGCGGAAACCGTCATCTGCGGACGCGGCGCGGCCACCGTTCAGTCCTGCCGCCCGACGCGCCAGACGAGCCAGCGCGCCACGCCATTGACGACGAGCGTCACCACTAGCAGGGTGAAGCCAACCGCCATGAGCGCCGACAGGTGGAGGTCCCCGGTCGCCTCGCTGAACTGGTTCGCGATCAGCGAGGCCATCGTGTAGCCGGGTGCCAGCAGCGACGACGAGATCTCGTGCATGTTCCCGATGACCATCGTCACTGCCATCGTCTCGCCTAACGCGCGGCCAAGGCCGAGAATGACGCCGCCGATGATTCCCGAACGCGCAAACGGGAGCACTGCGCCCCAGATCATCTCCCAGCGTGTCGCGCCGAGTGCGAGTGCGGCCTCACGCTGCGCGCGCGGCACGGCGAGCAACACTTCGCGCGAGACCGCGGAGATGTACGGCAGGATCATGATCGCGAGGATGATCCCCGCTGCCAGCATGCTCGGTCCGTAATTCGGTCCGGAGAAGAGGGGCGTCGCGCCGAGATGCAGCGTGTTGGTCAAGAAAGGAACGACGCTCGTCCGCAGCAGCGGGATGAGCACGAAGATTCCCCAGAGTCCATAGACCACGCTCGGTACTGCCGCGAGCAGGTCGACCAGAAACGACACCGGTTGGCGCAGCCACGATGGCGCGAACTCGGAGAGGTAGATCGCGACACCGATCGCGAGCGGCGTCGCGACGACGACAGCGATGGTCGACGACACAAGCGTGCCATACAGCGCCGGCGCAGCGCCGAATGATCCGTTGACCGGATCCCAGTCACTCGATGTGAGAAACGAGAACCCAAAGGCATGGAGCGCGGGCCACGCGGCGACGCCGATCTCGATCGCGATCGCCGCAAGGAGGAGGGGGACGCACGCGGCGAAGAGGGTGATCGCGACGCGATACACTCGATCCCCGACACCGGCGCTCGCCAGACGGACGGTCAGCCCGCCTGGCGATTGCCCGTCGCGCGACCTTGGGCCGAGAATGATCTCCGGCGCGGTCACGACGTCGCGCCAACCCTGATGCTCTTGAGCCGCGCAACGAGCTGCTTCGACATCGTCGCCGGAATCGGGGCATAATCCAGTGTTGCCGCCAGCGGTTGGCCGTCCGTCAGCGCCCACCCAAGGAAATCGACGAGCTGTTTTCCCTTCGTGGCATCGCGCTGGTTCTGGTAGACGAGAATCCACGTGAATGACGCGATCGGATATGCACCCTGGCCCTTCGCGTTCACGATCGATACGCGATAGTCCGTATTCGCCGGGAGCGACGCAGCGGCGGCCGCGGCCGCCGCCGTCGCTGATTCGATCGAGGGAGCGACCATCTCGCCGGCGGCATTCTTCAGGAACGCAGTCGAGATGTTGTTCTGCTTCGCGTACGCGAGCTCGGCGTAGCCGATCGCGCCGACGCTCTGGCGAACCTGGCCCGCGACCCCTTCGTTCCCCTTCGCGCCGAGGCCAGTCGGCCACTGGACTTCCTTTCCCTTGCCTGGTCCGTCCTTCCACGCCGCGCTCACCGCCGAGAGGTAGTCGGTGAAGATGAAGCTCGTGCCGCTTCCGTCCGACCGGTGGACGACGAGGATGTCGACGTCAGGCAGGGTGACGCCAGGGTTCAGCGCGGCGATCCGTCCATCATTCCACTTCTTGATCGCGCCGAGGTAGACGTCGGCGAGCGTCGGCCCGTCGAGCTTGAGCGGCTGCTTCAGGTCGGGAAGGTTGTAGATCAGCGCGACGGCACCGAGCACGGTCGGGAAGTGAAGGATCGGCCCGCCCTTCGCCTTCGCCATCTCGTCATCGCTCATCGGGCTGTCCGATGCGCCGAAGTCGACGGTCTGCTCGCTGAGCTGGCGGATCCCGCCGCCGGAGCCGATCGACTGATAATTGATCTTCACGCCGGTTTTCGCGGCGTAGTCGGCGAACCACTTCGAGTAGATCGGATACGGGAACGTCGCCCCCGCGCCAGTGAGGGCGACGGAGCCGCCGCTCGATTGCGCGGCGGTTGCGCTGTCAGCCCCCTTGTCGGCGTTGGATGAACATGCAACGAGCAGTGCAGCAGCGGACGCCATGGCGGCCAGTCTCACGTGTGTCTCCGAGGAATGAGTTTTGTGTGCACCCAAGTCTACACATTCCCGTCCCGGCGTTCGCCGCTTTCTGCCCGACGTTACGAAGGCGTTACAGACCTCGGTTGAGGCAGCAAGCAAACGGGGGCGGCCATTGCTGGCCGCCCCCGCCCCCGCCGCCATCGTGCTGGCGTTGCGTCTAGAACGCTGCCGACACGTGGATGTTGTACGTGCGCACGTCGAGCGCCGGTGCCGCGGCGCCGTTAGGCGACTGCTGCTGGTAGTCGAGCGCCCACGAGAGCTTGCTGTTCACGTCGTGGGTGATGCCGGCGACGATGAACTTTCCCTCGACGACGGGAAAGTCGCCGCCGGTGGGGATGTAGCCGTTCTCGCCGCTGACGCGATCCCATCGGAGCAGCACGCCCCACGCCTTTGTTCCGGCGGGGTTCATCATCGCGAACGGCTTGAGGTGGGTATACACGCTCACCACCTTGCCCGAGCGATCCTCGGTGACAAGTCCACCCGGGGCGACGCGCTCGTTCTCGTTTGTCGACGAGGCAAACTGGCCGCCGACGACGAATGCGGGCGCCCTGTATCCGGCGAAGATGCCGGCGCGATCGTGCTTTCTGCCTTCGGCGGGAGCGAGCGAGCTTGCCACTGTTCCGCGGTAGTACCAGGGTGCGACGACCAATCCCTGCGTGGCAGTCGCGCCGAACGGTGTCAACGTCAGCCGGGCGGAGTAATCCTTGAATCGATCGTTCTCCGGGGTCGTGTATCCCGGCCCGTTGGTTACCTCGGCGAACAGCTCGCCCATGTGCTTGCCGAACCCGATCGTCGTCGACGCGCCGAGATCAGCGGGCGCGAAGAACCCTGCGCGCTCGATCGCAAGCTTGGCCACGTAACGAGGCCAGAACGCCTCCTCCGTCTCGTTGATCACGGTCGGCTGCATTCCGAGACGCACCTGCGCGCTGCTGCCCATGAACCCTTCGCCGTTCATCCAGTATTCGTATTGGACGTATGCGAGCTTGACGCGCATCGTGTACCCCGAGTTGCCGCCGGGTCGGTAGACGTCGGACGTTAGGCGGAGGCTCGTGCGGTCGCCGATCTTTCCCTTCACGGTCAGGTACGCGCGCTCGAGCTGGAACTGATTCGCCGAGCGGGTCCCGTTTCCCTTCGGGCCGCCATAGATGAACTGCGGGAACAGGAGCCCCGAAAATTCGAGGGGCACCGATGCCGTCGGGGTGACGGTGGCCGGCGGAGGCGGCGTTGCCGGGGCCTGCTGCGCGTCGGCGACTGCGGGTAGCACGATCGCCCCGGCTGCGACGATCGCGAGGAGCGTGCGATGGACGAATGCTCTGGTCATGACGTTGTGTGGAAGACGTTGCGTGAGACTGCAGGATTGAGACGATCGGTGCTTTCCCCGGGCCACGGAGTGATCCCGCCCAATTCGCGGGCACACGACGCGGGGCACCGCCGCGCCGCCAACGTTATGGCCGAATCGTCACGCGACCGGCCACGTTCGCGTCACGCTCGCGTAACGACGTCGGGAAACCAGGCGTTCACCGTCGTTCCGCCGGGACCGCTCGTCGCGGCGACGCGTCCCCCGTGCGACTCGACGAGGTGCTTGACGATGGCCAGTCCGAGACCGGTGCCGCCGGCGTCGCGCGCCCGCGCCTGATCGGCCCGATAAAAGCGCTCGAAGATGCGCGGGAGATGCGCGGGATCCACGCCGCTGCCGGTGTCGCGGACACCGACCGTGACTCCCCTCCCGTCGCGGCGTGCGAAGATCACGATCTCGCCGGACGAGGTGTAGCGCAGCGCGTTCTCGGTCAGGTTCGCGAGCACCTGCCTCACGGCCGTCGCATCGGCGTTCAGCATCCTCGCGTCGCTCTCGATCGCCATCCCGAGAGCGACGCCCTTCATTCGCGCTGCACCGCCGATCGCGGCCGCGGCTTCGCTGGCCAGCGCGCCGATGTCGACAGGCGCCAGCTGCGGCTGCCATCCGCCGGACTCGATTCGCGAGAGATCGAGCAGGTCATCGACCAGCCGTTGCATGCGCTGTGCGTTCGCCCGGATCGCGCCCACGAATTGACGTCGCTGCTCGACCGGGGGATCGTGATCGGCGAGCGTCTCGGCGAAGCCGCTGATGACGGTAAGGGGCGTCTTGAGCTCGTGCGAGACGTTCGCGACGAAGTCGCGCCTAACGGTCTCCAGCCGCCGAATCGCCGTGAGGTCGAGGAACGCGAGCACCGCCCCTCCGCCGCGCAAGGGGCGCGCGGTGAGGAGCAGCGTGCGGCCCGCACGCGCGAGCTCGATGCCGTCCGTTCCGGCGCCCCCCAGCGCTGTGGCAAGGGCGGCCCGCAACGCCGGGTCGCGTGGCAGCTCGTCCGCGGGGAAGGGTGCGTCGGCCACGATGCCGAGCAGTGCGTGCGACGCAGCGTTGAGCCGGATCACCATCGCTGACGCGTCGACCGCGATCACCCCTTCGTCGAGGGAGTCGACGAGCGCGGCCATCAGCGCATCGTCGCGCTCGAGCGCGTCGAGACGCGCCGCCAACTGCTCGGCCATGCGGTGGAGCGCCGCGGCGAGCTCACCCACCTCGCCGGGTGCAGCGAGACGCGGTCGCTGTTCGAGGTCACCCGACGCAATCGCCCTCGCGATCGTGCTCAGCTCGGCGATCGGCCGGGAGATGCTGCGGGAGAACAATAACGCGAGGAGGAGCGCGCCGGCCGCAGCGACGACACCGGCGATGAGCACGTCCCGGCGCGCACCGTCGACGATCCGATTGACGGTCGCCATGCCGACCGCGACGCGGGCCGTGCCTAACGGCGCGCGGGCGGCCGCATAGAGCTCGTCGTCGCCGCGCGAGGGACTCGTCCGCTGCGATCGGCCGACGCCATTCCGGCGCGCCGCGACGATCTCTGGGCGCGACGCGTGATTCTGCAGCTTATCGAGCTGTGCCGGCTCGAAATCGGAATCGCCCAACACGTGGCCCGCTGAATCGACGAGCGTCACACGATGCCCGAGAATCGCGCCGAGGGAATCAGCAAACGCGTCGGCCCCGTCACTCGTCCTCCACCGTCCGGCGACGACCAGTGCTTCACGTTCAAGCTCGTCCCCGGTCTGGCCATACAGTCGATCGCGCAGGCGCTCACTCGCGATCGCGAGCACGAACAAGACGAGGATCGCGACCACCGCGAGCGAGCCGGCGAGCAGGCGCTGCGCGAGCCGCATCAGTCGCTGGGTGACGCCGGCACATCGAGCCGGTAGCCGAACCCGCGGACCGTTTCGATGAGGGCTCCGGCGGCGCCGAGCTTCGAGCGTAGTCGCTGGACGTGCATGTCGACGGTGCGCGTCTGGATGTCCGGAGCCGCGTCCCACACCGTCTGCAGCAGGTGCGTGCGCGATTGGACTCGCCCGCGCCGCTCGGCGAGGGTGAGCAGCAGCTTGTACTCGGTCAGCGTCAGGTCGATTTCGTCGTCGCTCAACGTCACGCGATGCGCGGCGCGCTCGATGCGGAGCGGCCCGATCGTCAGCACGTCCCCACTCGACGCGCTGTGCAGGGCCCTCGTTCGCCGCAGGATTGCCGCGACTCGCAGCACGAGCTCCTGAGGACTGAAAGGCTTTGTCTGGTAATCGTCGGCGCCGAGCGATAACCCACGAATGCGATCCTCTTCCTCCCGCCGCGCGGTCAGCATGAGCACGGGGACATCGCGAGTGTTAGGCTCCGCGCGCAGCCGGTCGAGGACTTCGTAACCTGACAGCCCGGGCAGCATGAGGTCGAGCACGACGAGACTCGGCTCATGCTCGCGAACGATCTTCAACGCCTCGTCGCCGGTGCCCGCCGTCGAGACGCGGAAGCCGGCCTTCGCCAGGTGATAGGCAACCAGCGCGCAGATGTCCGGTTCGTCATCGACGACGAGGATGCGCTCTCCCTGACCCGGAAGCGCCTCGGGGGTGGTCACGCCGCCTGCGCCGCGATGCGACCGCGAATCTTGGCGACGAGCATCTCGATCGCGACCTCGTTGTGGCCACCACGCGGCACGATCACGTCCGCATAACGCTTGCTCGGTTCGACGAATTGCAGGTGCATCGGCTGCACCGTGGAAAGGTATTGCGCGAGGATCTCATCGAGCGGGCGACCGCGTTCCGACATGTCGCGTCGGATGCGACGAATCAGTCTGATGTCGGCGTCGGCATCGACGAACACCTTGACGTCACAGAGCGACCGCACGCGCTCGTCGGCGAAGAGGAGAATCCCGTCGATCACGACCACGAGACCCGGCTCGATGCGCTCAGTCCGCGTCGTGCGAGTGTGCGTCACGAAATCATAAGTCGGCTTCTCGACCGGGATTCCGCCGCGGAGCATCTCGAGCTGCCTGACGAGAAGATCGATGTCGAGTGCATCGGGATGATCCCAGTTGACGCGGCGTCGCTCCTCCATCGGAAGGTGCGCAAAGTTCCGGTAGTACGCGTCCATGTCAATGAAGGCGACTTGCGATGCCGCGAGCGACGCCGCGATCCGCCGGGCGACGGTCGATTTGCCCGAGCCGGAGCCGCCGGCGATTCCGACGATCAGCGACACTCGTGCACTCCGTCGCGCTTCGGGAGTGAAAGGAGATGCGCAGGCAGGTGGGCGAGGGGGAGGGGGACTGGCAAGACTGTCACGTTTGGTATCGGCGAGGTGAGCGCGCTGTTCCGCGATGCAAGCTCGCGACTGACCGAAGGGCCGTCAACGCACACTCCCATGCTTCCGGGGCGGCCGCTAGCTTGGTTGGATGGATAGAGCGTCTTTGCGAGGCGTAGCCGTCTCGCTCTTCATCGTCACGGCATCGTGCAGGAAACCGCAGGTGGTGACTCCCGTCCTGCTGCCGACACCGGTAGCAGCCGTTGAAGCTCCCGCGGCGTGCAGCGACACGACGCGGCTCGTCGTCGTCACGACAACGGACACCCACGGTCGTCTGCGCGGGTGGGACTACGAGCTGAATCGGCCGGATTCGATCCGCGGGCTCACTCGCGCGGCAACCGTGATCGACTCGATTCGGGGCGCAAACCCCGGTCGGGTCCTCCTCATCGATGCGGGCGACCTGCTGCAAGGGAACATGCTCGCCTACGTCGGGGCCCGGGTGTCGCCGGACACGATGGTCGGCGTCGTCGCCGCGATGAACGCGATGCACTACGATGCATCGGCGATCGGGAATCACGAGTACAACTACGGCGTGCCGTACCTCGACCGCGCGGTTCGTCAGTCGTCGTTCCCCTTCCTCTCGGCGAACACCTACCTGCCTGACGGTCGTCACGCGTACCCGCCGTTCGCCATCGTCGAACGCGCCGGTGTTCGCGTCGGCATCGTCGGCGCGACCACGCCAGGCGTCATGGTCTGGGACCGCGACAACGTTCGCGGCCGCGTCACCCTCGGCGACATCGTCCCGGCGGTTCGTGCCGCCGCCGATTCGGCACGGCTGGCCGGCGCCGACGTCGTGATCGCCACCGTCCATTCCGGCCTCGATGAACCCTCGAGCTACGACACCGCCGCGACCGGGCTCCCGAGCGAGAATGTCGCGGCGCGCATCGCTCGCGAGGTGCCGGGGCTCGCACTCGTGCTCTACGGGCATTCGCACAAGCAGAACGCCGGGTCGGAGATCAACGGCGTCCGGATGCTCCAGGCGAAGAACTGGGCGCAGACCGTCGGTTGGGCAACGATCCCCGTCACCCGTTGCGGCGTCGCACACGGCGTTGCGTCAGGCAGCGTCACCAGTGGACTCGTGCCTGTTGCCGGGCATGCCGAACAGGCGGCTGTCCTCGCGGCAACCGACGACCTGCATCGGCGAACCGTCGCCTACGTCACCGCGCCGATTGGCCGCACTCCAGTCAGCTGGAACGGCGACTCGGCCCGCGTTCGCGACGAAGCGGTGACCGACTTCGTCCTCGAGGTCATGCGAAAGGCCGCGCACGCCGACCTCGCGGCGGGGTCGGCGTTCAATTTTGCGGGGCTCGACAGCGGGACGATCAGCATCGCCGATCTGGCGCGACTCTATCCCTACGACAACACGCTCCGTGCCGTCAGGATCTCGGGCGCGCAGCTTCGCGCCTATCTCGAGCAGGCGTCACGCTACTACGGAACGTTAGGCGACAGCAGCCAGCCGGTGATCGACCCGCACATTCCCGGCTATAACTTCGACATCATCGCCGGCGCCGACTACACGCTCGATCTCTCGCGTCCATTCGGTTCGCGCGTCACAAGGCTGAAGTACCGCGGTCGAGATGTCGCGCCGACCGACAGCTTCACGATGGCACTCAACAACTATCGCCAGACCGGTGGTGGCGGATACGCGATGCTGGCCGGCGCACCGGTCGTCTTCCAGAGCGACAGCGAGATCAGGATCCTGCTCGAGCGGGAAGTGCGAGCGAAGCGCGTGATCCGGCCAGCCGAATATCATCGCGTGAACTGGCGGATCGTTCCGGCGGCGGCTGTCACGCGGGCCTACGCCGCCATGCACCAGTCGCCGTACGAGAGCGGAGCCACCCGCTCGAACCCGGCCGAGCATTTCCTCCGCGTGATCTCGACCAACGATTTTCACGGCGCGCTCGAACCGCGGCCGGACGCGAAGGGTGTGCGCCGGGGCGGTGCTGCCTACGTGGCCACCGCGATCGCCCGCGCGAAGGCGGGGTGCACCGCGCCGCGGTGCGTCGCACTGGTCGTCGACGGCGGCGACGAATGGCAGGGGACGCCGGCGTCCAACCTCGCCTACGGTCGTGCCGGCGTGCCGATCTTCGAGCGGTGGGGGGTCGCCGCATCCGCGTTAGGCAACCACGAGTTCGACTGGACGACCGACACGCTCCGCGCCCGGATGCGACAGGCGGACTACGGGATCTTCGGCGCGAATGTCCGCGACACCGCATCGCGCGACATCGGCTGGATCCGGAACGACACCATCGTCAGGCGGGGTTCGTACCGCATCGGGATCATCGGCCTGGCCACGACGTCCACTGCGCAGACCACCAAGGCGCAGAACGTCGTCGGGCTGCGGTTCGTCACGCAGGCGCCGATCGTCGATTCGCTCACCCGCACGCTGCGCGCTCGCGGCGCGGATCTGGTCATCGTCATCGCCCACGCCGGCGCGTTCTGTGACGCGAGCGGGGCGAACGACTGCAAGGGTGAGATCATCGACCTCGCGAACGCCCTGCGCGAGCCAGTCGACGAGATCGTCAGCGGGCATACGCACAGCCTCGTCGACGCCGTCGTGAAGGGAACCCCGGTCGTCCAGGCTCGTTCGCGGGGCGAGGCGATCTCCATCGCGGACATCTATCCGTCGCGGCGTGGCGCAGCCGACACTGCGACCGCACATGTGGTCGACGTGCTTACCGATTCCCTCACACCGGATCCGGCGGTGGCCGCCATGGTCAGGCGCGCGGTTGCCGCCGTCCAGAAGCAGATGTCGGCGCCGGTGGCGACGATCAGCGCCCCGATGAATCGCGGCGGGTCGCAATTCGCGTTGGGCAACCTGATCGCCGACTCGCAGCGATGGAGCGCCAGGGCGGACGCGGCCGTCATGAACAACGGCGGGATCCGCGCGAGCCTCCGTGATGGGCAGGTGACGTTCGGCGATCTCTATGAGGTCGAGCCGTTCGGGAACACGCTCTTCCGCTTCACGCTTTCCGGCTCGGTGCTCCGTGCCTACATCGAGCAGCTGGTCGACAAGCCGATCAACGTCCACCTCAGCGGGCTGACGGTCCGCTACGACTCCTCGCGCCCGGCCGGCAGCCGGATCGTGTCGCTCGCTCTCGCCAATGGCACCGAGGTCGCCGACGATGGGCGGTATACCATCGCGATGAACGATTTCATGGCCACCGGCGACGAAGGCGTCGCGCTCGCTGCCAGGGCGATCCGCGTCGACGACCTCAAGACCGTCGACGTCGACGCGCTGGCCGGCTACCTCCGCGCGCGGAAAGGTCCGGTGGCCCCGCCGTCTGATCCGCGGATCATCGACGTCGCACCACGGAGCCGCTGACGTGCCTAACGTCGATCGCGAGCTGCTCCGCCGCCTCCCGAAGGCGGAGCTGCACTGCCACCTCGATGGTTCCGTGCGTCCGGCGACCCTGCTCGACCTCGGCCGGGAGCAGGGCATCGCGATGCCGGCGCCGACGGAAGAGGCGCTTCGCGAGCACATGATCGTCCGCGACGCCCGATCGCTCGAGGATTACCTTGCCCGATTCGACGTCACCCTGTCGGTGATGCAGACGGAAGCCGCGCTCGAGCGCATCGCCTTCGAGCTCGCGGCCGACGCGAGCGCCGAGGGGGTCCGCTACATCGAGGTCCGCTACGCGCCGGTGCTCAACATCCGCGGCGGCATCGCGTTAGGCGCGGCCGTCGAGGCGCCGCTGCGCGGACTGGCCCGCGCCGAGCGCGAGCACGGCATCGTCGGACGGCTCATCATCTGCGGAATCCGCAACATGTCGCCCGAGGTGTCGCTCGAGCTGGCGCGCCTCGCCGTCGCGTACCGCCGGCACGGTGTCGTCGGCTTCGACCTCGCCGGCGGCGAGGCAGGGAACCCTGCGTCGCGCCACGCGAAGGCGTTCGAGTTCGCCCGTTGCCACGACATGGCCTGCACCTGCCACGCCGGCGAAGGCGACGGCGCTGCATCGATCCGCGACGCAGTCCATGTCTGCGGCGCGAACCGGATTGGCCACGCGACGCGTCTCATCGAGGATGAAGCGCTCACCGAGTACGTGAACGACCGCCGCATCGGCCTGGAGATCTGCCTGACCAGCAATGTCCAGACGCGCGCGACCGAATCGTACGAGACGCACCCGTTGCGCCAATACTTCGACCGTGGGCTCAACGTGGTGCTCAACACCGACAACCGGCTCATGAGCGGCACCACACTCGTCGACGAGTATGAGCACGCATCGCGAATCGGCTTCGGCTTCGACGAGCTGGCGAAGATGGCCCTCAACGGTTTCGAGAGCGCGTTTCTCCCCTTCGAGG
>JAICUE010000348.1 GCA_025936015.1 Gemmatimonadaceae bacterium | reverse complement strand
GCGACGCTCACACCCCGAACTGCCGCAGGTGATGGTCGGTGTGCACGTAGCCGAGCACCCCCCAACTGTCCCGCGACAGCTTGCCGAAGGCGGGATGTCGCGGCCAGTCTCGCCGATCGTGCTGCGCGGCGAACCGTTCCATCGCCGACTCGAGTGCGCGCAGCTCCGCGTCGATCGACAGCGGCGGACGGGCGATGATCTCGCGCGCCGTTGGCGCGTTCTTCGGCATTCCGATGATCCGGATGAAGAGCACGTTGAAGGGCCAGAAGCGGATGACCGGGACTTTCCGCTGCCGCACCTCGATCTCCCCGAGCCCCATCCCGAACGCGTCGACCAGGTGCGCGAGCATCCGGTCGACGGTGAACTTTCCCCAGAGCGCGCGATGTTCCGGAGTGAGCCGGCGGGCGCGACCGATCAGCTCGCGGCGCGCCGACTCGTCCCAGAGGCTCTTCACCGATCGGCCGTTAGGCGCCTCACGGCGCTCGCGTCGAGTCGGCCGTCGCGCCGCGCGGCCTCGAGATGTCGGACATCAACGTCAGTACGGTCGCCAGCGCCTCCTTGTCGATGCCGGGGCCGCGCACCCCGCCGACCCCCGCCGTCACCGTCACCTGCGTCGAATCCCCCATCGGCTTGAGCGCGACGATCACTGACGTGCCCGTCGGGCTCTTCCCGCGGACTTCTGCCGCCGGCGCATCAGGGGTGATCTCGGTGTAGCCACGTTCCTTCATGGCGGCGAATGCCCGGGCGAACAACGTGTCCTGCGGCTCGCGGGCGACGGTCGTCATCTGCGGCGCGGTGCGCCCCGTGGCGCCAGTGGACGGGTGGTTGATGGTGCAGGCCAGTGCGGCCGCCGAGAGCAAAGCGAGCAAGGGGAGACGAGACATGAACCGCGGTGTCGAGTGTGGGGTGGTGCCCGGCGGCGCCAGCAGCTTCAGCGCGGCCATTCGGTCTTCAATGCTGCATACATGAACTGGTCCAGCAGGACGCCTTCCTTGATCGCCGCCCGCCGCATCGTGCCCTCGCGCATGAACCCGCACTTCTCGAGCACCCGTGCCGATGCGGGGTTGCGTGTGTTCACGACCGCCTGCACGCGTTCGAGGCCGAGTACGTCGAAGGCATATGCGGTCGCCGCATTCACCGCCGCGGATGCGATCCCCCTCCCCCAGGCATCGACGCCGAGCCAGTAGCCGATCTCGGCGCAGATCCGGTGAACGTCTTCCTGGAGCATCAAGCTGATCCCGCCGAGCGGCTCATCGCTCGGCGGCTCCGTGATCGCGAATGCCGCGGGCGGCGTGACGCCGGCCGCGCGGCCGAGCCAGTCCGCTGCGTTCTCGGCGGTATATGGAAACGGGAACCGGTCCCGGAGATCGATCGAGACCCGTCGATCATTCGCACGGCGGACGAGGGCATCTGCGTCATCCGGTCGCCACTCCCGGAGGATCCAGCGTCCAGCCTCGATAACTGTCGTCATGAGCGGAAAGCTCGTCGCCCACCGGACGCCCGGCCACCCTCGATTGTTCAGACTACCCGCATTCGCGCAATCCCGATACCTTTCCTCGGGATGAGAACGACCACCTTGGCCATCACCATTCGCGCCCCCCGGACAGCGTATTCGCTCCTCGGGGCGTTCCTGCTTCTCACGGCAATCCTCGCCACCGCCCCGCGAGCGGCGCGCGCCCAGGAACATCCGGCGAGGCGAGTCGCAAACATCGTCGCGGTCGCGGTCGAGGAGTACGGCAAGGCAGTCGATGAGCACGGTCGGCTCATCTCGGCCACCGAGCTCCAGGAAGCAAGCGACTTCCTCGCCGATGCGAAGCTCGCTGCTGACCGCCTCGCTGGCGATCGGGCAGCAACCTCACGCGAGGTCCTCGACAGCCTGACGATCGCCGTCGCCGCGAAGCGTCCGCCATCGGAAGTGCAGGCGCTGCACGCACGCTTCGCCGCCGCACTCGGCGACGAGGGCGCGCTCGAGATGCCGCAGGGCGCACTCGATCTGGCGAGCGGACGAAAGATCTACGAGAAGAACTGCGCATCCTGCCATGGCGCGTTAGGCATGGGCGACGGACCTGCCGCGAAGTCGATGAACCCGGCGCCCCCCGCGCTCGCGATGGACAGCGTCGCCGGCGCGACGACACCGGCGACGATGTTCCGCGTCGTCAGCGTCGGTGTTCGCGGGACGCCGATGCCGGCGTGGGCGAGCACCCTCACCGCCGACGAGCGGTGGAACGTCGTCGCCTACGTCACCTCGCTGCGCGCGCATCCGGCGATGGTGCTCCAGGGCGAGGGACTCTACCTGCAGCGCTGCGCCTCGTGCCACGGCACGGGGACGAGCACCGCCGCCTTCGCCCGCGTCCTGACCAAGCTGCCGCCAGAAATTGCAACGTTAGGCTGGCAGGCCGACCGTAGCGACGAGCAGATCGCCGCGACGATCCGCGCCGGGATGCCTGGCACCGCGATGCCGCCGTCGCGCGACCTCACGCCAGCCGAGACGCGCAGCATCGTCGCCTACATCCGCACGCTGCCGGTGCGCGCCGGTGCTCCCGCCGGCGCCGTCGGCGGGGGCGACGCACCGCGCACCATCATGACGCTGCTCGACCAGGCGTTGAACGCCGCGCGTGATGGCCGCGCCAGCGACGCCGGCGACAAGGCATTCGACGCCTACATCGCCTTCGAGCCCCTCGAGAGCACGACCCGCGCGAAGAACCCCGGGCTCATCGCGGCGATGGAAGCGCACTTCGCCGAGTTCAAGGCCGCGGTCCGCAGTGGCGACATGGAGGCGGCCGGCCACGCGCGCGACGCGATCGATCTCAACCTCCCGACCGTCGTCGAGCTGACGAAGCCGGCAGCGAGCGGATGGGGCGCGTTCTTCGAGTCCTTCCTGATCATCCTCCGCGAAGGGTTCGAGGCGATCCTCGTCATCGGTGCGGTCGCTGCGTTCCTCATCAAGACCGGACATCACGAGCGACTGAAGTCGCTGTGGATCGGCGGCGGCCTCGCCGTCATCGCCAGCGCGATAACCGCCGTCATCCTCAGCACGATCCTCGGCGCGATGCCGGCAAGCCGTGAGCTGATCGAGGGTGGAACGCTGCTCGTCGCCGTCGCGGTGCTGTTCTCGGTGAGCTACTGGCTGATCTCGAAGGTCGAAGCAGCGAAGTGGCAGCAGTTCATTCGCGAGAAGGTCAGCAACGCGCTCGAGCATGGCGGCGGCAAGGCGCTCGCGCTCGTCGCGTTCCTCGCGGTCTATCGCGAGGGCGCCGAGACCGCGCTGTTCTACCAGGCGCTCTTTCGCGAGAACGGCGCGGTCGCCTTCCCGTTAGGCATGGGCGTCGTCATCGGCTTCCTCGCGCTGATCGTGATCTTCACCCTGTTCTACCGCTTCGGCGTGAAGATCCCGCTGCGCCCATTCTTCAGCGTGACGAGCGCGCTGCTCTACTTCATGGCGTTCGTCTTCGCCGGCCGCGGGATCAAGGAGCTGCAGGAGGGAAACTTCGTCTCGGCGACGCGCATCCCCGGCTTCCCGACGGTCAACGCAATCGGGATGTACCCGACCGTCGAGACGATGCTCGCCCAGCTCGTGCTCGTGATCGCGTTCATCTTCGCGATCGTGAAGACGTTCTGGCCCTCGCGCTCGGTCGCGCTCCCGACGATCCCCGCCGATGCGGTGCCCGCGTCGGGCGACGTCGTCGTCCGGCTCGCCGAGCTCTCGGAGCAGAACGCGCGGCTGCAGGCACGGCTCGCGGCGCTCGAGAACGCG
>JAICUE010000462.1 GCA_025936015.1 Gemmatimonadaceae bacterium | reverse complement strand
GGCTCGACTACTCGGAGCCGCTGCTCGCCAGGGCGAGGGAACGGGGAACGGGAAAGCGACTGCGCTACACGCGCGGTGACATGCGGAAGCTCCCGACGCGCTGGTCGAATCGCGTCGATGTGGTGCTCAATCTCTTCACGTCATTCGGCTTCTTCACCGATCCCGCCGACGACGCGCGCGTCATTCACCAATTCGCGCGAGTGCTGCAACCGGGCGGAGTGCTCGTCTGGCACGGGGGAAATCGCGACGGGGTGATGGCGCACTTCCTCGCCCGCGACTGGTGGGAAACGCAGGATGGCACGCTCATCGCGCATGAGCGATCGTTCGACGGACTCTCTGGCGTCCTCACCATTCGCAGCACGTGGCGTGGGAAGAAGGTCTCCGGCGAGCGCGAGCACCGCATTCGGTTGTACACACCGACGCGTCTCGCGGAGCTCTGCGCCGATGCAGGGCTCGTCGTCGAGCAGGCGTACGATGGATTTCGCGATCGCGAGCTGCGCCGGCGCTCGAGCGAGATGCTCCTGGTCGCACGGAAGGAACCGTTGCCGCGCCGCAAAGCGCGGCGATAGCTTGTCGCAGAAGGTTGCTTCAGCAGTCGTTCAGTCACTACCAAAATCGCCGTCACACATACATGGCCACACCGTCCCGCCCGATCCGAGTTCTCATCGCCAAGCCCGGTCTCGACGGCCACGACCGGGGAGCGAAGGTCGTCGCCGCCGCGCTCCGCGACGCCGGGATGGAAGTGATCTACACCGGCCTGCACCAGACGCCGGAGATGATCGCCACCGCCGCGGTGCAGGAGGATGTCGACGTCGTCGGACTCTCGATCCTCAGCGGGGCGCACATGACGCTCTTCCCGCGCGTGCTCGAGCTGCTCCGCGACCAGGGGCGCGACGACGTCCTGATCACCGGCGGCGGCATCCTTCCAAAGGAAGACATCGAGCAGCTGCAGACACTCGGCATCGGGAAGCTGTTCGGTCCGGGCACCTCGACGACGGACCTCATCGACTACATCAAGGATTGGTTCGTCGAGCGCGAGCGGCAGGAAGCCTGACGTGAGCGACCGGCTGCGAAAGCTCGCCGCGGAATCGCGCGAGCTCGAAGCGCGTCTCCGCCTCGGCGGCGGCGTCGACAAGATCGAGAAGCAGCATGCGCAGCGGAAGCTCACCGCGCGCGAGCGCGTGACGAAGCTGTGCGACCAGGGCTCGCGCTTCCTCGAGGTCGGGCTGATGGTCGCCTGGGACCGTTATGACGGCCAGGCGCCGGCGGCCGGTGTGGTCACGGGAATCGGAATGGTCGAGGGGCGACACGTCGTGATCGTCGCCAACGACGCGACGGTGAAGGCCGGGTCGTGGTGGCCGGAGACGATCACCAAGATCCTCCGCGCGCAGGAGATCGCGATGCGCTGCCGGATCCCGATCATCTATCTCGTCGATTCGTCGGGGGTGAACCTCCCTTACCAGGGCGGCGTCTTCCCCGGGCAGTATGGTGCGTCGCGCATCTTCTACTACAACTCCATCATGCGTCGCTACCTGCGGATCCCGCAGCTCTCGGCGGTGATGGGCCCGTGCATCGCCGGCGGCGCGTATCTCCCCGCGCTCTCCGACACCATCATCATGGTCCGTGGCACCTCGTTCATGGGGCTCGGCGGTCCTAACCTGGTGAAGGGTGCGACCGGGCAGTCGATCGACGGCGAAACGTTAGGCGGCGCCGACACGCACACGCAGGTCAGCGGTGTCGCGCACTACACCGCCGAGGATGACGACGACTGCATCGCCCAGCTCCGCGCGAGCGTGGCGAGGCTCCCGCGGCGAGCATCGCTCGATCGCGGCGCCGATGCGGTTGCGGCGCCTGTCGACGCTGGCGAAGCGGACGCGCTCTACGATCTCCTCCCCGGTGATCATCGGATGTCGTACGACGCCCACTTGCTGCTGCGGGCGATCGTCGACGATGGCGAGATCGCCGAGTTCCAGCAGAACCTCGCGAAGGAGATGATCTGTGGCGACGCCAAGGTCGGCGGCATCCCGGTCGGCGTGATCGCCAACGCGCGAGGCCTGATCAAGGGACGCCCCGGTGAGCAGCCGCGGTTTGGCGGGATCGTCTACGCGGAAAGCGCCGAGAAGGTCGCATACTTCATCGATCGCTGCGACCGCCAGCGCATCCCACTCCTCTTCGTGCAGGACGTCTCCGGCTTCATGGTCGGGGCGGAAGCCGAGCACGAGGGAATCATCCGCGCCGGTGCGCGATTCGTCGAGGCGATGGCGACGGCGCGGGTGCCGAAGCTCGTGCTGACGGTGAATCACGCGTCAGGGGCGGGATATTACGCGATGGCCGCGCAGGGCTTCGATCCCGACTTCATCTTCACGTGGCCGACCGGGCGCATGGCGGTGATGGAGGGCGAATCCGCGGTGCAGGCGGTGCACGGCCCATCCATTGAAAAAGCGAAGAAGGCAGGGAAGCCCGTCTCGCCCGAGCTCGAGCAGCAGCTCGACGCGATGCGCGAAGACTATGAGCACCAGCTCGACGCGCGCTACGCCGCCGCTCGCGGCTTCGTCGACGCGATAGTTTATCCGGAAGACACTCGCGCGGTGCTCTCGATGGCG
>JAICUE010000090.1 GCA_025936015.1 Gemmatimonadaceae bacterium | reverse complement strand
GGCCGGGCTGCTGACGGACCGGCGGACGTTAGGCAGTGTGCATCCGGCATCACGACGACCCTGCCACTGGCCGCGCTTATGCAACATCGCCGCGTCGTCAGCTTCCACCCGTCCCACGCATCCGCTGTGGCCACTCGCCCATTCCTCACTGCCACCTGGCGCAACCTCGCGATGCTCAACTATCGCGTGGATCCCGCCCTCCTCGCGCCGCATGTCCCCCGAGGCACGACACTCGACAGTCATAACGGCGCGACCTGGATCAGCCTCGTCGGCTTTCTCTTCGACGACACCCGCGTCCTCGGCGTGAAGGTTCCGCTGCACGTCACCTTCGAGGAGATCAACCTCCGCTTCTACGTCCGCCGCGATTCTGGCGAGGAAGTTCGGCGCGGCGTCGTTTTCATCAAGGAGATCGTTCCCCGGCGCGCGATCGCGACCGTTGCGAAGCTCGCCTACAACGAACCATACGAGACGCGCCGGATGGGGCACTACGTCGCGCCGCGCGCGCTGAATGACCCGGTTCACATCAGCTACTCGTGGGCGCCGCGGTTAGGCGGGTGGGGACACATCACCATCGACACGACCGAAGCGCTGCCGCAGCCGATCGTCGCCGGCTCCGAAGAAGAATTCATCAGCGAGCATTACTGGGGCTACACCCGCCAGCGCGATGGCGGCACGGTCGAGTATCGCGTCGAGCACCCGCGCTGGCGCGTCTGGCAGAGCGAGCGGGCAGCGGTCACCGGCGACGTCCTCGGACTGTATGGCCACGCCTTCGCCCAGATGCTCGAGCAGCCGCCCGACTCGGCATTTCTCGCCGAGGGGTCGGCGGTGAGCGTCCATCTACCTGAACGGATCGCATGAAGAGAAATCGCTGGCTCGCATCAGTTCCGGCTCTCTTGCTGTTGAGCGCGGGCTGTCATCGGCAGTCGCGTCTCGACACCGCAAAGCCGGCCGCTGCAATCGAGGAGACCCCATGCTGGTGGTCGGTGTACCGCGCGGCACTTCCCGTCGATACCGTCGCGGTGCACCTCGTGAATGCGTTCACGACACTCGGCCTGACCGGGGCGACGTCAGAGCAGATTGGCGACACCGCGTGGGCCCATGCCGGGCCGACGCGGCTCGATGCGTGGCGCGGCGCCACATACTTGGCGCGCATGGCGGCGTTCCAGCGTGGAGATTCGACGCTTTATCGATACTTCGTCACCGTCATTCCGCCGGCTGGCGGCTGGGGGCCGAGCCACGATTCGTTGACTGTCGACGGACGTCACATGAGCGTGAATCCGGCGGTGTCTCCGATCGACTTCTGTCAGGCGATTGCCCGCACGGCACAGAACCACGGCACGGCGCCGAGCGGGCCGAATGGCGAAGAGTCGCTCGCGGTCTGGCGGAACCGGCGCAGCGATGAGCGTTAGGCGCGTATCGGTTCCAATCGTCGTCGCCCCGCGCTAGCCGCCGTTCATCTTCCGCGCACCGTTGCCGCCGTCGTGTCTGGCGGTAGCTGGCACAGGGTCAGGTCAACGGCCGTCCCGCAGAAGAGATACACGTGCGCCAGCGAGTCGGTAATGATGAACTTCGGCGGAGTGTCGATGAACGCGCCCTCGTACACGATATCGCCCTGTGTGTTGAGGAACGTCGCGCTCGTGTCGTGGGCGACGAAGGTGCCGTTGCCGTGGACCACCTGATCGGCCCCGACTCCGTTCGTCGTGATGCGTTCGTGGCCCGATGTCCGCCACGTCTGGTCCTCGAGCACCGACAGCACGAGATCCGTCAACACGACGGACGTGCTGCCGTCCGCCGACTGGCTGATCTCGTACGGCAGCTCATGATTGTCGACCGACTTGAGCGTGAACTGCGACACCTGCGCTGTCGAGACGGGATCTCGTGAGCTGCATGCGGTGAGTGCGCCGACCAGCAGCAGCGCCACCGCGGCGCGCGGTCTCGTGAACGAACGCTGAATTCGCTGCATGACTACCTCTGATAGTTGGCTCCCCGGCTGCGCCGAGAGCTCGGATGATCGCCAACCGCGCGAGACACCACAAGCCCGCAACCAGCAGCGCACGCCTCGCGCGCAGGATGCGACATCACGTCCGCGCCAGCCAGGTCGCTCTGTCGCCCCCACCGCGCGAGCGATAATCTTCCACCCATGTGTGGACGCGCCACGATCACCGCCACCGGCGAGATTCTCCCCGACCGCTTCAGCTTCACCGAGCGGACGAACACGTACGACCTCTTCCAGCCGCGGTTCAACCTCAACCCGCGGCAGGACATTCCCGTCGTCCACCTCGATCCCGACAGCGGACGCCTAACGCTGCGGCCGATGCACTGGAACCTCGTGCCGGGACACCTGCGCAGCGCCGCCGAGGTCGAACGCTTCGACCGCGAGTACAGCACCTTCAACGCGCGCATCGAGCGCGCGAGCACCGCCGCGACCTTTCGCCGTCCCTGGCAGCGGCAGCGCTGCCTCGTCATCGTCGATGGGATGATCGAATGGACGGGCGCAAAGGGGTCGAAGGTCCCGTATCGCATCCGCCGGCCGGATGGACTTCCCTTCGCGATGGCCGGACTCTGGGATCGCTGGGCCGGCGCGACCGCGGACGGCGGCGAGCTGTGGAGCTGCACGGTCCTCGTCGGACCGGCCGACGACTGGTACTCACGACTTCACCATCGGATGGCGCGCGTCCTCGCGCCGTCGCAGTACGAGCAATGGCTCGACCCTGACCTCACCGACAGCGCCGCGGTGCACGCCCTTCTCGAGACCAATCCGTATCCGATGGAGACGCTGGTTGCCGATCGCATCTCGCCGCGGGTGAACAACCCAGGCTACGACGCTGCCGACATCCTCGCTCCGGTCGCCTGACCTCCCCCCCCCCGCCCGCGAGAACGCCCTGCCTGACGACCGCTACGTGGTGATGGGAGTCGCCGGTGCCGGGAAGACGCTGATCGGGTCGCGCCTTGCCCGCGCGTTAGGCGTCGAGTACGTCGAGGGCGACGAATATCACCCTCCCGCCAACGTCGCGAAGATGGCGTCGGGTGTCCCGCTCACCGACGAAGACCGCGCCGGCTGGCTCACCGCTCTCGCCGCGCGCGTCGCCACTGCGCGCCGCGAAGGCAAGGGACTCGTCGTCGCCGCGTCGGTGCTCAAGCGGGGCTACCGCGAGTACCTTCGCGCCGCCGATCCGGCGGTGCAGTTCATCCTCCTCACCGCGCCGCGCCCGCTGATCGCCGAGCGGCTCGAGCATCGCACCGGCCACTACATGCCGGCGTCGCTCCTCGACAGCCAACTCGCCATCCTCGAGCCCCCCGACGCCGACGAACACGCGTGGGTTTACGACAACGAACGTTCGCCCGAGACGATCGTTTCGCTGATCGTCGAGCGTATCCACCGTGATCACGAACCTTCCGCCGGCCCCGTGCCGGGCGCGGCGACTCCCTCACCGAGCGACGACGAATGACGCACGACGCGCAGCTGCTTCTTCTCGCGGGACTCGCCGTCGTCGCATTGATCGTGCTGATCGCGCGCTACCGTCTGCACCCCTTCGTTGCGCTCGTCGTCGTCTCGCTCGTGCTCGGAGCCGCCGCCGGGATGCCGTTAGGCAGCGTGGTCACCGCGTTCCAGGACGGTGTCGGCAGCGCACTCGGCTTCATCGCGGTCGTCGTCGGGCTGGGAACGATGCTCGGGAAGATGATGGCCGAGTCTGGAGGCGCGACGCGGATCGCGACCACGCTGATCGCGCGGTTCGGCGAGTCGCGCGTGCACTGGGCGATCATGTTCGTCGCCTTCATCGTCGGGATCCCGGTGTTCTTCCAGGTGGGATTCGTCCTGCTCATTCCGCTGGTGTTCACTATCGCCCGCCGTACCGGCCTCTCGCTGGTGAAGATCGGGATCCCGCTGGTCGCCGGGCTGTCGGTCGTCCACGGGATGGTCCCCCCCCATCCGGCCGCGATGCTCGCCGTCGGCGCTTATCACGCCGACGTCGGCAAGACGATCCTCTGGTCGCTGATCATCGGACTCCCAACGGCCGCACTGGCCGGCCCGATCTACGCGACGTGGATCTCCCCGCGAATCCGGCTCGATCGCGTCAACCCGATGGCCGCGATCATGGAAGGGACGACGACGCGCCCGATGCCGTCGTTCGCGACGTCGGTGCTGACGGTGCTCATCCCGGTGATCCTGATGGTCGGCGCCAGCGTCGCCGACCTGACGTCAGGCACCACCAGCCCCTCACGCCGCGTGCTCGACGTCGCCGGCAGCCCTATCGTCGCCTTGCTCATCGCGCTGCTCATCTCTTTCTGGTCGTTAGGCGCTCGCCAGGGCTTCACGCGCCACGACATCCTCAAGTTCACCAACGACTGCCTCGCGCCCACCGCCGCGATCATCCTCGTCATCGGCGCCGGCGGCGGCTTCAACCGCGTCCTGATCGCCAGCGGCGTCGGCAACGCGATCGCCGGAGTCGCGACGACGTCGCATGCATCCCCACTGCTGCTCGCCTGGACGATCGCCGCCCTGATCCGAATCGCGACCGGCTCCGCGACGGTGGCGATGACCACAGCGGCCGGCATCGTCGCGCCGATTGCGCTGCTCGTCCCCGGCACGAGCGCCGAGCTTCTCGTCATCGCGACGGGCGCCGGATCACTGGTGCTGTCGCACGTGAACGACTCCGGCTTCTGGCTGATCAAGGAATACTTCGACATGACCGTCCCGCAGACACTCGCGACATGGACGGTAGCCGAAACGATCATAGGAGTCGCCGGGCTGGTGTTCACGCTCACCGCGGCGATGCTCGGCTGAGAGAAAAGCTGTTCACCACAGATGAAAAGCGAACGACGAAACAGCTTTTAACCACAGACGAACGCGGACGACGAAACAGCTTTTAACCACAGAGGGCACAGGGGACACAGAGGTAAGGCAAAGCCCTGTGAATCACGAATCGTCTGTAAGCAAAGCTGTTCAGCAACTGCTTTTAGCAACTGCTTTTAACCACAGAGGACACAGGGAACACAGAGTAAGAGCAACCTCTGTGTCCCCTGTGTCCTCTGTGGTTGATGCTGTTCAGTAAGGCTGCTTAGTAACGGCTAGTCTGTTCGATGCGGCGTCGCGGAAGTCTGTGCAATACAGAGCTGTTTGTAGAAAGGCCCTATGGTACAAGACCCCGGTGGTAAACAACGCTCTGCGGTAAAACAGTCCTGAAGCAAAGCAGCTCTGTGTCGCCTGCGTCCTCTGTGGTTAAAGCTGTTCGTGAGTTACCCGGCGGTGAAGCTCGCTCTCACCAGATGACGTTCGGCTGACGCGCGCGCATACTGTTCGCGCATGACGACACCCACAGCGATGCCCGTTCGCGACCCCCGCACTGCCGAAATAATTTCTGCCGCGATCGATGTTCACCGACATCTCGGGCCCGGCTTGCTCGAGTCAGCGTATGAAGCGTGTCTCGTGCATGAGCTCAGACAGCGGGGTGTTGCCGTTGCCCGGCAGGTCGCGCTCCCTGTGGTTTACAAAGGGACGCGCATCGAGCTTGGCTATCGCGTGGACCTCGTCGTCGCGGAATCAGTGATCGTCGAGGTAAAAGCCGTCGACCAGGTCCACCCGATCGTTGAGGCGCAGGTCCTGACCTACCTCAAGCTCGCCGAGCTGCACACGGCGTTGATCTGCAACTTCAATGTCCACCTGATGCGGGACGGCATCAAGCGCCTGGTGCTGTAGCGGTCAGCTTCTCTCTGTGCCCTCTGTGGTTGATGCCTTCTCAGCATCGGCTCACATCCCGATCCAGTACGTCGCCTTGATCAGGAACACGTTGGTCGGGACCGTTCGGAAGATCGCGCCAACGTCGCGTCTCGTCTCGAAGTCGCCGATCGGCAGGAAGTCGCTGCGCTGCTGCTGCCAGACGACGTAGAACGCGGAGCCGGGTCGGTAGTCCCAGCGCAGGACCGCGTTGCCGCGTAGCGAGCGGACGTTGAAGTTCGGCTGGTCGATCGTGAAGCTCTTCGCGGTTCCCCCGTCGGGCGTGATGGTGTAGGTCGCTGTGGTGTCGTCGTACGAGATCTCACCCGCGGCGGGATCGTAGACATGGAACCGCGTCTGTCCCGGCTCGAGGAACTCCTTGAATGCGTTGTACCGGCCCGCTGACACGAACGGCTGGGCGTACATGACGAAGCTGAGGTGCGGGGTGAAGGTGACGTCGACCCGCGTGTCGAGCGAGAGCGTGTTCTGGCGGAGCGCGGCGAGCACGTAACGCTTGCCGTACGTCGTCTTCGCCAGCGTGTCCCGCACCGCCTTGCCCCAGTACTGTTCCGTATCGTAGAGCTGCGAGAAGCTCGGCCCGAAGTTGACGTGGATGTTCGATGTCGGCCGCATGTCGAGCGCGACGTTCGCGCCCTTCGAGTATCCACTCAGCACGTCGTGCGCGTACGAGCCGGAGAGATCGAGGCGGATCGGCTTGCGCGAATCCGTCGACATTCCCGCGTTCATGTAAATGCTCGCCGGCTGTGCCCCTTCCGGGCCGCCACGGAGGAGCTGGTCGTCGTAGTATTTCGGCGAGAACGTCAGGCCGATGTTGCCGCTCCAGAAATTGGGGAGCGTCGCGCTCGCCTGCCCGGCGTAGCCGTGGAAGATCGGACGATCACCGTAATTCCAGGCGTCGTTCTGGTAGACGAACGCCGACCAGTCGTGCAGGTGACGAGTCGCCGTGAAGCTCTGCTTCCCGACGAGTGTCGAGATCACTCGGTAGCCAGTGCGGCTCTGGAAGCCGAGGTCGTTGAGCTCGAGCCCAGGGCTGCTCGCCTTGAGTGCGAGCGACCCGAAGATGGTGCCATTCTTCGCCAGCGCGAGCTCGCTGATGTATCCGCCTAACGATTTGCGGGTGCTGTCGTAGCTGAGGTACGGGGCGTCGGGGCGGATGAAGTTGTGCGTCGCGTTGCGCTGCGTCGCCGCGATCGCCTGCTCGCTGCCGCGCACCAGGCTTCCGCCGGCGAAGCCGCTGGCGATCCATTCGCGCTTCGCCATGTCGTGCTCGAAATCGATGCCGCCGAACGTCGCGTCCGAACGGAGGTACGGTGAGAACACCGTGTCGCCGACCGCGCGCGTGGTCTGCTGGATCATCGCGCCCACTGTCGTCGCACCGCCGCGGAAGTCGCGCTTGAGCCGGCCGGCGAAGTAGTTCGTCAGTGGCTCGACCGGACGCTCGACGCGGACGGTGTCCCCGGTGACGAGCTGCGCGCGCTGTTCGGTCGTCACCGCGTCGAGGATCCCGACGGTCCATGGGCCAGCGCGGCCGGTCACCTTCGCCGCGCCGGCGATGGTCGTCTGGGTGGGGACGTCGGCGAACAGCGTACCGTCAGGCACTCCGAGCTGCGGCTGGCGCCCGATGCGCCGCGAGTAGAGGTAGGTCTGCCCTCCATAATCGTTATGGGTGGCGACCTGGCCGAAGGTGAAGACGTCGCTCCCCTCGAGGAAGAACGGACGCTTCTCCGGGAACGACACCTCGAACGCGGTGAGATTGACGACCGCTGGATCGACCTCGACCTGGCCGAAGTCGGGGTTGATGGTCGCACTCAACGTCAGGCCGCGCGGCAATCCGTACTTGATGTCGCCGCCGACCTTCGGCGTGGTCTCTGTCGAGTGGTAGAAGGGATCGTCAGTACTTCCCGGCGCGCGGGTGAACGTCGAGCTCACGTACGGCACAACCTCGAGGCGCTTGACGACGGCGATGCCGGTGATGCCGGTCAGGTCGCCGAAGCGCGAGACGAATCCGCTCCCGTCGGGTGTCCACGGTGCCCACGTATCGCGCTCCTTTCGCCGAGCGATGTCGCGCTGCACCTGGAATCCCCACACCCGCGGACCACTCTCGGCGCCGAAGCGGAGCTGGCTGAGCGGAATCCGGTACTCCGCGACCCATCCCGCCGAGTCGATCCGCGTGCCGACCTCCCAGATGGCGTCCCAGTTCGTATCCTCGTTGCCGTCGTTGGAGATGTACGAGTCGTTCTGCACCCCGCGCGGACTCGCCGAAAACGCGAAGGCCGTCCGGCGGTCGTGATAGGAATCGATCGAGACTCGTGCCCAGTCGGTGTAAATCCCGGTCGACGACCCCGCGTCACGGTGGGCGAGTCCCGCGGCGATCGAGTCGGGGTGCGGGTCGAACATGCGGACACCGACGTAGAGCGCATCGTCGTCGTAGACCACGCGCACTTCGGTCCGGTCCGGCGCCGGCACGTTAGGCGCCGGGTAGCTCTGGACGAAATCGCTGCTGACCGGCGCCGCGGCCCACGCGGCTTCGTCGAGCTTGCCGTCGAGGGTGATAGGCCCTTGCCGGCGGACGGCCCGCATCGTTCGCGGCGGCCCATCGGGCGTACGCTTCGCGCTCGACGCTGCGCCCTGCTGCGCGGATACGCTCCTCGCAATGCACAACGGAACGCATGCGGCAAAAAGCGCGATGACGACGGAAGAGCGCATAGAGTGGGGGGCGGCGTGGTGACAGATTGGACTCGGCGCCGTCGCGGCAGCTCGAAGTGGCGCCGGGATTGGACAGGCCGTGCGCCCGAAGGGTTGACCCGATGCTGACAATTGCCCTCCGTTCGACGGCGTACGTGCTGAATATTCAACACTGCTGAAAAACCAGCAAGAGCGAGCTTCGATCG
>JAICUE010000202.1 GCA_025936015.1 Gemmatimonadaceae bacterium | reverse complement strand
GAACTTGTTGAACAGCTGCCGCCCCTCGGCGAGGACGGTGCGGTCGCCGTGATACGGGTTCTCGGCGACCGGGAGCGCGCGATCGGGACCGGGCTGCGGGCCGATGTAGAAGGTGCTCGCCGGCTGCGCGCCGCCGGCGACGTCGGTGCGGTTCTTGTCGCAGGCGGTGAGGACGGCAGCTGCTGACGCGACCAGCGTCACGCAGGCAGCGACCGTGAGGCGGCCGCGCATCGGGGCGCGGTCAGAGTGTGAAGACATAGAGCACTCCTCCCGGCGCTGTCTTCATCTTCAGGTCGGGCACCGCGCCGGCGACGCCTAACGCGGTGTACGGGTCATCGGTCGAGATGTCGGGGAAGGCGACGGCACCCATCCACCCGCCGATCCCCGAGTAGACGGCGATGTACTCCTTGCCGTCCGGCCCGGTGTAGGCGATCGGGTTTCCAATCACCCCCGATGCGACTTTCATCTTCCACAATTCGGCGCAGGTGCGCGCGTCGATCGCCTTGAACCAGCCGTCCATCGTCCCGTAGAAGACCACGTCACCGGCGGTGGCGAGCACGCCACTCCAGAGCGGCAGGTCTTCCTTCACTCCGCAGAGCTTCTGCGCCTTGATCGGATCCCAGGCGACGAGCTCACCGCGATAGCCGCCGGGTCCGGGATACATCTTCACGCTCGCGCCGAGGTACGGAGTGCCGGCGATGTAGTTCGCCTCGACGCCCTCGTAGTCCATGCAGACGTTGTGTGCCGGGATGTAGACGAGCCCCGTGCGCGGCGAGAACGCCGACGGCTGCTGGTCTTTCGCTCCAGTCGAAGACGGACAGATGTCGCGCGTCACCGTCCCCTGGTGCGTCCGCTTGGTCGGGTCCTCGAGCGGCTTTCCAGTCTTGAGGTCGACGGCGCTCGCCCAGTTCGTCGGCTGGAAGGTGTTCGCCGCGAGCAACTCGCCCGTCTCGCGATCGAAGGTGTAGGCGAATCCGGTGCGTCCCGGGTGGACGAGCAGCTTCCGTGTCTTCCCGTTGAAGGGCATGTCGACGAGGATGTTCTCCATGATCTCGTCGTAGTCCCACGCATCGTGCGCGACGAACTGGTACGCCCACTTCGCGTTCCCCGTCTCGGGATCGCGCGCGAAGAGGGTGATCGACCACTTGTTGTCGCCGGGTCGCAGGTCGGGATTCCAGACGCCGGGATTTCCCGTCGCGTAGAAGATCAGCTTCGTCTCCGGATCGTAGGAGATCCACCCCCACGTCGTGCCGCCGCCGAGCTTCCACTGGTCGCCGCCCCACGTCTTCTCGCCGAGGTCCTTCCCCTGATCCTTCGCATAGAACGGGTGGAAATCGGAGCCGATCTTCACGTCGGCGTCGGAGCCGGTGGAGTAGGCACGCCACTTGACCGCGCCCGTCTTCAGGTCGAGCGCGGCGATGTATCCCCGTACGCCGAGCTCACCGCCGGCGTTGCCGACGAAGACGTTGTCGCCGACGACCATCGGTGCGGAGGTGAAGGTCTCGCCGCGATTGATGTCGCCGACCTTCGTCCGCCAGACCTGCTTGCCGGTCGCCGCGTCCACGGCGACGGTCTCGGCGTCGAGCAGGCTGTAGATGATCTTCCCGTCGGCGTACACCGCGCCGCGATTCACGACGTCGCAGCAGGCGATGCCGACCGAGCGCGGATCGGGGTTCGGCTCGTACTTCCACTTCAACGCGCCGCCGGGCTTCGTCAGGTCGACCGCGACGAGCACGTTCGGAAAGGGCGTGACGACGTACATCGTCGTGCCGATGACGAGCGGCTGTCCCTCCATCCCGTTGAGCACACCGGCCGACATCGAGGTCGCGACCTTGAGGTGCGCGACGTTCGACGTGTTGATCTCGCCTAACGGGCTGTAGCGGCTGTTCACGTAATCGCGGCCGGGCATCGTCCATTCGCCAGGCTTCGCACCGTGATCGGCGCCGGCCGGAATCGCGCCGACGACGGGGCCGGGGAGCGTACCGGTCAATGATCCGTGCACCGAATCGGTGCGCGGCGCCTCGAGTGCGGCGCGCGCATCGGCGGTGGTGTCGCGATGCCCGTCGCGCGAGTCGGCGCCGGGCCCCTTCGAGCATCCGGCGACGATCGCACCGGCGGCGAGCACCGCTATCGCGGCCGACCATCTTCCCGAGTCAGACTCCCGCATCGCTTCCCACCTCCTTGCGATCATCGGCGCGGCCATCGCCGTCACCGCAGTGTGTACAGGTATGCCGCCATGTCGCGCGCTGCCTGATTGCCGACGCCGAGGTTCGGCATCGCCGTGTTCGGCTCGATCGTCTGCGGATTCTCGATCCAGCGAATGAGATTCTCCGGGGTGTTCGGTGCTTCACCGGCGATCATCGACCGCTCGCCGATTCCGGTCAGCGGCGGTCCGACCTCGCCATGCGCGCCCTGCACGCCGGCGATGGTGTGGCACGAGCCGCAACCGAAGCCGGCGAGCTCCTTCGCGCCGCGATCGGGATCGCCCCCCGGGACTGCAATCGCCGCGCGCCGCCGGCAGCCGCTCGCGCTGCCTAACGCGACGGCGATGGCGGCGATCGCCATCACCCGCAGCGCCGGCGCACCGGCCGAAGCTTTCGGCGTGACGAGTGTCGGCCGATGCACGCGCCGACTCCGCTGTCGCGTGTCGTCGTCGCCGATCCAGCCGAGGAAGAGCCAGCTCGACGCGATGAGGTAGATGAAGCCGCCGGGAATCCACATGATCAGCCCCGCCAGCTGCTGGTCCTCGAGTGGCGTCAGTCCCCACGCCGACACCCCAGCCGCCTGCAGCGGATACCACGGCGCGCGGGCGAAGACGAGCAGAGCGCCTAACGCTCCGGTGTGCATCGCCGTCGCCAGCAGCACGAGGATGCCAGCCGCGTACCCTTCGCGCCGCGCACCGTGCGGCCGGAGCACCGCCCACCAGAGGAGCAGCGCGGTTCCGAGGAAGCAGCCATGCTCGGCGGCGTGCATCGTCTCGCTCCGCAGGGCGAGCTGGTACGGCCCCGGCATGTGCCACGCCCAGATCGCGATCGCGTGCGGGATCCACACCAGCCACGGCGAGAGCAGCAGCGCCGTCGCGCCCGACACCGCGCCGCGCGCCGACGGCGCGTGCTGCCACCAGCCGTGCGCCCGCATCCGCAGCGCCCTCGGCATCGCCCAGCTGAAGGCGACCATCGGCGCGCCGAGCACGAGCAGCGGCGGCGCGATGCAGATCAGCACCATGTGCTGGATCATGTGCGCCGAGAACAGCTCCTCGCTCACCGTGTCGAGCGGGGAGAGCAGCGCGAGCGCGAGCGTCGCGATGCCCGTCGCGAAGAGCAGCGCCTGCCGAATCGACACTCCGTGTCCGCGACCCGCTCGTCGCCAGACCGCGCGCACCCCCCACGCATAGAGCAGCGCGGCCGCGACCAGCGGCATCACGATTCCCGGCTCGGCGTCGCGCAGCGCATCGATCCAGGCGGCGGCGTTCATCAGCGCACCTGGTTGCACACGTCGACGAGGAACGACGGCACGCTCCAGAAAAGGATGCCGAGTCCGCAGAGCGCGCTGGTGAACATCCCGGCGAACGCCATGAAGCGCGCCCGCGTCCACTCCGGCGCCGGCGCGAGCGGCACATCCTCGGGCAGCTCGGCGCCGCTCGCCGCCCGCGTCGCCCGATCGTTAGGCGCGACGCCGCGGCCGACCGCGCGCCAGCTTCCGGCGGCCAGCAGGAACGCGCCGAGCGCGACGATCGCCATGACAATCGCGATCGTCGTCAGCACCACTCCCGGCTGCCGGACGCCGTGCGCCGAGAGCCCGTTCCATCCCGGCTCGCAGCTCCGCGAGACGAGCATGTAGCCGACCAGCTCCGAGAGCGCCCACGCGAGCGGCGCGACAGCGATTCCGAGCCAGAGCCGGCTCTTCGACACCGGCGGCGACGGCGGCATCCCGGGCGGGCCGGCAACCGGCGGGTTCTCAGTAGAAGCGCGGAGAGACATAGATCGAGATGATGATCGTCAGCCAGACTCCGTCGACGAAATGCCAGTACAGCGACGTCGTCTTCACCGCGGTGTGCTCCTCGGCGTCGAAGTGACCGAGCACCGCGCGCCAGAGCGTGAAGAGCAGCATCAACAAGCCGAAGGCGACGTGCGCCCCGTGAAAGCCGGTCGTGGTGTAGAAGATCGATGCGTAGCTGTGGGTCTGCGGGAGGAAGTGGCGCAGCTTCTCGTGATATTCGCGGTATTGCATCGCGAGGAAGGCGATGCCTAACGCGATGCCGGCGATCAGGCCGGCGACGAGCTGGCCGCGGCGCCCGTGCTTGATCCCATGCTCTCCCCACCAGACCGCGACGCTGCTCAGGATCAACGTGCCGGTCATGATCAGCGGGAGCTTCAGCGTCGGCTCGTCGATCCCCGGCGGCGGCCAGGTCGGGCTGCGCAGCCCGAGATAGAAGTACGACATGATGAGGTAGGCGAAGAATGCCGCCTCCGTCGCGCAGACCAATGCCATCGCCCACCAGGCGATGTCCTTGCTCGAGCTGGGTGGCGGGGGGAGCAGCTTGAGCGCGGCACCGCGCGGCAGCCGGCGCCCGGGTCCCCGCGAGCGGAACGGAATGGACGTCATGCCTCCGTCTCCAGCACCTTGTGCCCCTTCGACGGCCACGCCCACCGCGCCATCGAGATCAGCGTCAGCACCAACCCGGCGATCGCCAGCCCGTACCAGCGGACGAGCAGCCCGGCGGCGCAGAGGAGCAGCGCGACCGAGAGCACCAGCGTCCAGAGATTGTCCTCCGGCATCTCGATCACCCGCTCGAGCTCCGCGTCGAGCGGCGAGGTCCGCGGCGTCAGCCGCCCTTCATCGTAGGCCGGCCCCGGGATCACGCCATTGTCCCAGAGCGGCTCGCGGCTGCTGATGACCGGCATGTGGCCGAAGTTGTAATCCTCCGGCGGCGAGGACGTCGCCCACTCGAGCGTCGCCGCACCCCACGGGTTGTCGCCGGCCAGTGCGCCGGTCCGCCGGCTGGCGATCACGTTCCAGAGCGTGATCGCGACGCCTAACGCGAAGGTGACCGCGCCGATCGTCGACAGCATGTTCGCCGTCTCGAGCCCGAGCCCCGGCAGGTAGGTGTAGACCCGGCGCGGCATGCCGAGCAGCCCGGCGACGTGCATCGGGAAGAACGCGACGTTGAAGCCGACGAACATCACCCAGAAGCTCGCCTTGCCTGACGTCTCGCCGAGCATCCGCCCGGTGATCTTCGGGTACCAGTAGTAGAGGCCCGCGAAGACGGCGAACGCCGAGCCGCCGGCCAGCACGTAGTGGATGTGCGCGACGACGAAGTAGGTGTCGTGCGCCTGGAAATCGAAGGGGATCGCCGCCGTCATCACCCCCGAGATCCCGCCGATCACGAACTGGAAGACGAACGCGATCGCGAACAGCATCGGCGTCTTGAAGACGACACGGCCGTACCACATCGTCGCGATCCAGGCGAAGATCTGGATCGCGCTCGGGATCGACACCGTCATGCTCGCGCCGCTGAAGAAGCTCATCGACAGCTGCGGCAGGCCGGTCGCGAACATGTGATGCACCCAGACGCCGAAG
>JAICUE010000185.1 GCA_025936015.1 Gemmatimonadaceae bacterium | reverse complement strand
TCGCCGATGCCAGGCCGCGCGAGATCGAGAGTCCGAGGCCGGCGCCGGCGCGCGGGTTGTTGAGGGTGCGCCCGAGCTGCGTGAACGGCGAGAAGATCGCATCGAGCTTGTCGGCGGGAATCCCGACCCCCGAATCGGTGACACGAACGTGCACATGTTCCTGGTCCGCGGTCGCGGAAAGCACGATGCGGTCGCCGACACTGCTCGCCTTGATCGCATTCGCGAGCAGGTTCGCGCCGATCTGGACGATGCGGCCGCGATCACCGCGGGCGCGAAGCGCCGGGTCGCCGGCTTCATGGACGAAATGCACGCCCTTCAGTGCCGCCTGCGGAAGGATCATCGACTCGAGGGAGTGGAGCGTCTCGTCGATGGCGATGGACGTGTCGTCGACCTCGAGATGTCCGGCCTCGATGCGCGCGAACGAGAGCACGTCTTCGATCAGCAACAGGAGGTGCTGCTGGTTGCGACGAATGCGATCGAGGTCAGCGCGCTGGGCATCGGTGATCGGTCCGCGCAGTCCCATGTCGAGCAGCTCGACGTAGCCGCCGATGCCGTTCAGCGGGGTGCGCAGCTCGTGGCTCATCGCGGCGAGGAAGTCACCCTTCGCGCGATTCGCCTCCTCGGCGTCGCCCCGGGCGCGACGCTCCTCGTCATAGAGCCGCGCGCGCTCGAGCGCCTGGCCGCACTGCTGGGCGAGCACCTCGAGAAATGCGATGTCGTCGCGGGAGAACGGTCGCTCTTCCCGCCAGTTGAAGCCGATTGCCCCGATGATCCGGCCGTTGGCCCGCAGTGGGAGCGCAGCCATCGAACCAGCGCCGTTGTCAGTCCGGAGGTCGGCAAGATCCGGATAGCTCGCCGCACGTTCGGCAGCGGTGGGCAGATAAATCGGCTCGCCGCTGCGCACGGTGTCACAGAGCGGGAATGAGCTCTCGATCGGGATGAAACGGTAGCGGTCCAGCGCGGCGTGGGAGTAGCCGGCCGCGCCGACGACGACCAGCGCATCCTGTTCGGCGTCGAGCAGCGCGAGCGAAAAGCGGGTGGCGCCGAGTGCGGGAAGCGCCGCGCCGATGATGACGTTGGCGACCTCGGTCGGCGTGAGCGCTCCGGAAAGCTCGCCGGTGCCACGCTGCAACGCGGCGAGGCGGGCGGCCGTGCGCTCGGCGATCTGTCGCGCCTCGCGCTCGGAGTCGTAGAGTCGGGCGCGCTCGAGCGCCTGTGCGCACTGTCGCGCGAACGCCTCGAGCACGGCGCGGTCGTCGGGAGAGAACTGTCGCGCCGGGGAGAACCCGAAGACGAGGACGCCTAACGTCGTGTCGCCCTGCGCGAGGGGAAGTGTCGCCCAGGACTCGGCCGGCGCGACGGAGAGAAAGTCGCCGACGTCGGGGTAGCGAGCGAGCACCGCGTCGCGCCCGTGCAGGTAGATCGGCGCGCGCGTTCGCGTCACCTCGGCGCCTGGCCGGTTCGCATCGACCGGGATTCGCCGGTATCCCTCGACGGCGGCGTCGGGCACCCCATGATGTGCGGCGAGCTCGATCCACCCGCTGTGAGGGGCGAGCCGGTAGACGAGCCCCGTCGTCGCACCGAGCGCGTCGGACGCTTCGCGAAGCGTGATCGCGGCGACTTCCTCGGCGGTCAGCGCGCGGGCGAAGGCGGCGGTCACTGTCTGCAGCAGTGTCGTCCGCTCGACCGCCGCGCGGAGCGCGATCTCACCGCTCATCCGGGCGGTGACGTCGACATGGGTGAGGACGACGTGGGACACGCTGCCGTCGGCGCCGCGGATCGGTTGAAAGTACGCTTCCGTCCAGATCGTTCGACCTCTGCCGCTGGCCGCGGCCTCCGACATCGCATAACGGACCGGCGGGGTCGTCACCGGCTCGCCGGCGAAGGCGCGGCGAATCGCCGGGATGATCCCCTGCTTCTCGAGCTGCGGATCGGTGAGGACGCTGTAGCCGGGTGGGACGTCCTCGATGCGCGCGCCCCAGAGCTGGGTGAAGGCGGCGTTGAGCGCGACGACGCGGCCGGTCGCGTCATAAAGCACGCTGCTGAACGGCGACTGGTCGAAGAGCGCTTGCGCGAGGCCGGCGGGGGTGATCCCTGACGATGCGGCGGCTGGTGCGCTGCGATCGTTCACGCGCGGGGAAGACGGAGCTCGAACGTCGACCCGCTGCCTAACGTGCTGCGAACGGTGAGCTCGCCGCCCATCGCGCGGGCGAGATCACGGCTGATCGCCAGCCCGAGTCCCGTTCCTTCCTGGCCGACGGCGGTCCCGCCCGTGGTCGCACGTCCGAGCTGGACGAATGGCTCGAAGACCGCATCGAAACGATCGTCGGGGATGCCGATTCCTGTATCGGTCACGAAGATGGTCACCGTTTCCGCCGACGCGGACGCCGAGATACTGATGGTGCCGCCAGCCGGCGTGAACTTGATCGCGTTCGAGAGCAGGTTGAGCATGATCTGTTGCAGCTTGTCCTCGTCGGCCCGGACGATGATGTCGGGAGGGACGACCTCGCACGTGTATGAGAGCGATTTCGCGGCCAGCTGCGGTGCAACGAGTGGCTCGAGCGCGCAGACCACCTCGTTCACGGGGAGTGGCTCGATGACGTAGCCGATGTGTCCGGCCTCGAGCTTGGCGAAGTTCAGCACGTCGTTGATCAGTGCCAGCAGGTGACGCTGACTGCGCTGAATCCGCGCGAGCGCTTCGCCTTGCGCCTCAGTCACCGGGCCATGCACCCCCATCTCCAGCAGCTGGGCGTAACCGCCGATCGCGTTGAGCGGCGTGCGCAGCTCGTGGCTCATGTGCGCGAGAAACTGCCCCTTCGCGCGATTCGCATCCTCGGCGAACCGGCGCTGCTGCTCGGCTTGCGTGGATTTCTCGGCGAGCGCCGCGTTCGCTTCCTGCAGCTCCTCGTTGATGACCTCGAGCTCTTCGCGCGCCGCCTCCACTTCCTGGCGCGCGGCGACGGCGTCCTCGTAGAGCCGCGCCTTGCCGATCGCGGTGCCGGCGCGGCGCGCCAGCTCCTGCGCGAGCACGACGTCCGCTTCGGTGTAGCGGCGGCCACTCTCCGACGCAACGAGCGTCATCACCCCGATCACTTTCCCGCGCGAGGGGACGGGTACGTAGATGACGCCCGTGAGTCCCAGCTCGCGGGTGATGCGCAAATGCTCGGCGTCGCGCGCTCCGGCGATGAGCATCTCGTCGGTGATGTCGGTGTACAGCTCGGGCTTCCCGCTGCGCAGCACGCTGCCCAGCCCTCTCGGCTCGGCGAGGTTTGCCGGATAGCGGGCATTGAGCTCCACCGCCCAGGCAACTTTCGCCGGATCGACGTGCGCGACCGCGATGCGCGTCAGGCGATCGGGACCATCGGCGAGATCGACGGCGCACCAGTCCGCGAGTCGGGGCACTACGAGGTCGGCGACCGCCTGCACCGTCTTCGCATAATCCAGCGACGAAGACAGGATCTCGCTCGCGCGCGTGAGATAGTGCAGCGTCTCTTCCGCGCGCTTCTTCTCCGTCGTGTCCTTCCAGAGCGTGGCGAGCCCGCCGTCAGGCAGCGGGTAACAGCGAATCTCCGACCACGTCCCGCCGCGCTGGTAGTACTCCTCGAAGACGACCGGCGTCCGCGTCGCGCGGGCGCGGCGCATCTGCTCTCCGTGCGTGGTGCCGACGATGTCGGGATACACGTCCCAGAGCACCTTGCCGATGATCGAGCTCCCGCCGCGACCGGCATTGGTGAACACCTTCGCGGCCGCCTCGTTCACGTAGCGGAAGCGCCAATCGGCATCGTGCACGACAAACGGATCGGAGATCGCGGCGAGCACGCCGCTCACGAACTGCTCGGCGGCATGGAGCTCGGCGTTGGCGTGCTGCAGCTCCTCGTTGGCGACCTGCAGCTCTTCGGTCTGCTGCTCGAGCTCCGCCTGCTGCGCTTCCATCTCGGACGCCTGGTCCTGGAGGAGCTGCGCCTGGAGCTCCATCTCGGCTGCTTGCTGCGCGAGCCGGTCGCGCGCCTCGATCGCGTCGCGAAGGAGGGCAGCGTTATCGGGTTCAGTCACGTCAGGACGGGGCGGCTGTCAGGCTGGGACGCGGTCAGGCAAACTGTCGCCTGACACCTGTCTGCGCCATAGGACTGCCGGGTACCGGGCAGGTGAGCGGGCAGGTGACAGACAACTCGCGAGCCTTATAGGGGCGCGACCACGGCCGAGTCCCGTCCGGCGGCCCACAGGATCCCGCCGCGGATGTGTTCGAGGAAGGGCTTTTCGGTGTAGGAGCACGACGTGTGACCCATTGCGGTATACCACGCGCGCCCGCCAGCGTACTCCTTCCTCCAGCTCACCGGGTGGACCGGTCCCATGCTGCCGCCGGCGTAGCTGCCCTCGTCGACGCGTGCGAGCAGGTGCGCGCCGACGGGCTGCTGATTGAAGTTGTACCATTCGTCGGTGCGCTTCGCGCTCCGCGGCATCCGGCTCGTCGAGCCGTCGGTCGTGTCGACGACGACCACGGTCGCCGCGGTGACGGCAGGGTGGTTGGTGAAATGAGCGCCGAGCATGGTCTGGTACCACGGCCACTCATACTCGGTGTCCGAGGCCGAGTGAATGCCGACGTAGCCGTGCCCCGCCGAGAGCCAGCGCTCGAACGCACTCTGCTGCATTCCGTCGAGCACGTCGCCGGTGGTGCTGAGGAAGACGACCACCGCGTAGGGCGCCAGCCCGGCGTCGCTGAACCGGGTGGGGTCTTCAGTGGTATCGACGGCGAAGCCGGTGGCGCTGCCTAACGCGCGGACCGCCTCGACCCCGGTCGGGATCGAGGCGTGGGCAAAGCCCATGTGGCGAGTGAACACCAGCACCCGGAACTGGTCGGCCGGTGCCGGCGAGGGGACGGCGATGATATCGGCCGGATGCGCAGTGCAGTCCTCGCCGGGCGCCGGCTTCGGCGGCGCCGACGAGACACCGCACGCGGCGGTGGCAACGGCCGCGGCGAGGACGAGCGCGGAGTTCAGGGGAGTGCGACGAACTGGCTGAGGAAGGCGCGGGCGGTCGGCGTGTCGAGGCGGTAGTCCTTCGTGGTCGCTCGGCAGTTCGCGTCGCCGGTCGTGACCGTCGCGACGATGGTCGTCGGATCGCTCGTGAGGAACTTCGGCCCACCCGAGTCACCGTAGCAGTCACCGCCGGTCCCGGTCGCCGCGGTATTCATGAGCAGCTGCAGCCAGTCCGGCTCCAGGGCGCTGAATTCGGAGACGGATTCCTTGCGGACCCCATCGTACGGGTAGGCAGGGACTCCGGTCGCGGTGTTGCCGGTTCCGTAGCCGACGTTGTAGAACGTCGCGCTCGCGAGCGCGCCCTTGGCGGCGAGCCGATCCAGGTAGCCGGCGACCGGCAGCTTGTAGGTCGCCATCCCCTTCGTCGCCTTTGCCGGCAAGAAGATCACCGCCATGTCGTGAAGGTCGGAGTTGTCATGGCCGTATGCCGGATCGAACGTGAAGCCGGTCGCGGCGATCACCTTGATGCCGCTCGCATACAGATCAGGCGCGAACGAGACGTAGAGCTGCGCGTTGCTCGGGAAGAAATCGACGCAGTGCGCGGCGGTGAGGAAGACCGTCGGCGATACGAGGCTCCCGGTGCAATCCTCGTCGTCGCCGTTGATCGCGCCATTCGCATCGAAGTCGTACAGGAGCGCCCCGACGCTGGAGAACTGGCCTGCACCGGTCGGCTGTCCCCCGTAGATCGCGTTAGGCGGGGTGACTGCGGGTGCAGTCGGCGCGGCGCGATCGGCGCAGGCGATGGCGCAGACGACGGTGAGGGCGACGGCGGCGTG